>JAUPWC010000553.1 GCA_030916665.1 Verrucomicrobiota bacterium | reverse complement strand
GCGCGTCGGCTACCAGTTCAATCCGCGCGGCAACGCCGGTCCCTGGAACAGCGAAAAGCTCTGGCATCCGCGCCACCCCGGTCAGCCCGCCTACCTGCTCCCCCCGATCGTCAACATTGAGGACGGCCCTTCCGGCATCGCCTACTATCCCGGCACCGGCCTGACTTCCGACTACGCGGGCCAGCTCTTCATCACCCATTTCAAGGGCGCCATCAGCAACTCCGGCATCTTCACCTACAAAATGAAGCCGTCCGGCGCCAGCTACGCGGTCGAGGCCGCCGCGCCTTTCCTCACCGGCGCCCTGCCGACCGACGTCCGCTTCGGCCCCGACGGCAAGCTCTACTACTCCGACTGGGCCGAGGGCTGGCCCAAATCCAAGCGCGGCCGCATCTACAGCATCTTCGACCCCAAGCTCGCCGACTCCGCCGAGTTGAAGGCTGTTAAGGCACTCATCGCCTCCGACTTCACCAAGAAGTCCAACGACGAGCTCGCCACCCTCCTCGCCCACGCCGACTGGCGTGTGCGCCTCGAGGCGCAGTATTCCCTCGCCGAGCGCGGTGCCGCCAGTATCGCCGTCTTCTCGAAGGCTGCCGCCGGCTCCAACGAACTCGCCCGCCGCCACGCCGTCTGGGGCCTCGGCCAGATTGCCCGCAAGACCCCGGCCGCCCTTGCCGCCCTCCGCCCACTGCTAGCGCACACTGACGCCGAAGTCCGCGCCCAAGCCGCCAAGACGCTCGGCGATCTCCACGATGCCAGCTCCGCCGAGATCCTTGTCGCCACCCTGACCGAAGCCTCTCCCCGCGTGCGTTTCCATGCCGCCGAGGCGCTAGCCAAGTTGAAACACGCGCCGGCCGCCCCCGCTCTCCTCGCGTCCATCCGCGCCAACGACAACGCCGACGCCACCCTGCGCCATGCCTACGTGATGAGCCTCGCCGGCTGCGCCACTGCTGAGCAACTCGCCGCCCTCGCCAGCGACGAGTCCGCTGCCGTCCGCCTCGCCGCCGTGCTCGCGTTGCGCCGCCAGCAGAGCCCCACAATCACTGCGTTCCTCGCCGACAAGGATGCCTACGTCGCCAAGGAAGCCGCCCTCGCCATCAACGACGCGCCCATCGCCGCCGCCTACCCGGCGCTGGCCGACCGCCTCCGCCAGACGCGCGACGAGACCGTCGCCCTGCGCGCGCTCAATGCTCACTTCCGTCTCGGCACGCCCGACAACGCCGCCGCCCTTGCCGCCTTCGCCGCAAGCGCTGCCGCCGCGAGCCTGCGCGAGGAAGCCCTCGACCTGCTCGCACTCTGGCCCAAGCCCCCAGCCCGCGACCGTGTGGTCGGTGTTTTCCGTCCCACGACCGACAAAACCCGCCCCACCGAGGTCGCCGCCGCCGCCCTCGCTCCGATCCTGCCGCGCCTCTTCGGCGCCAGCACACCCGACAACGTCCAGATCGCCGCAGTGGGTGCCATCAGGACCCTCGGCTTGAAGGATTCCGTCGGTGAGCTCGCCACTGTCGTTGCCGACAACGCCCAGTCGCCCAGCATGCGCGTCGCCGCCCTCCAAGCCCTCGACGGCTTCGATGTCGCCGGCCTCTCCACTAGCGCCGACCTCGCCGCTGCCAGCAACTCGCCCGAACTGCGCCTTGCCGCTCTGCCCATCAATTCGCGGCTCCACCCGGAGTCTGCCGTTGCCCGCCTCTCCGATCTTATCGGACGCGGCACCCCCAAGGAGCAGCAAACCGCCTTCCGCGCACTCGGTGCGGCCAAGGATCCTCAGGCCGACGACCTGCTCCTGACCCAGCTGCAGCGGTTTGCCGCAGGCGAAATCGCCCCGGCCGCCCAGCTCGACCTGCTTGAGGCAGCCGCGCTCCGCGATGACCCGCGTATCCGGCAGGTGCTCGCCGACCGCGAAGCCGCGCTCGCTCAAAATCCCGACCCGCTCGCGCCTTTCCGCGTCTGTCTCGAGGGCGGCGACCCCGTCAAGAGCCGTCGGATCTTTTCCAACGACCCGGTCATGCAGTGCATGCGTTGCCATCGCGTGGGTGAATATGGCGGTGGCGATGCGGGCCCGGACCTCGCCGGCATCGGCGCCCGCGAATCGCTCGAATACCTGCTCGAATCGGTCATCAAGCCCAGCGCGAAGATCGCCAAGGGCTTTGAGATCGTCTCCGTCACCAAGGCCGACGGCGAGGTCGTCGTGGGCACGCTGTTGAGTCGCGACACCACCGGGGTGCGCCTCAAGACGAGCGATCAGGACGCCCTGCTGATCCCCGCCTCACAGGTGAAGTCCGTCGAGTCCGCGCCTTCGGCCATGCCGGAGATCGCTGCCTTGGTGCTGAGCAAGGCCCAGATTCGCGACCTTGTCGCGGGGCTCGCCTCCCTCACCGAAACGTCGGCGCCACGGGAGAAGCAGCCACTCCGTGCTATGCGCCAGTCCGCCACTCCGTAAGCGCGCAGCCACTCCGAGGCGGGGCCGGCCGGCCCCGCCTTTGTTGTGCTCGCACCGCACGCTTGCCACCACCGAACGGTCGCGATTGGATACCGGCAACGGGCCTTCCTTCATGAACGCATGACTTCGCGTCTCGCACCCCGCCGGCCATCAGGCCGGCCAATGGTCCGCATCGGATTATTCGATTAACCCGGCGACCGTCGCTTCGGCTATTCTCCGGCCGCCCTCTTCCCCCATGGAAATGCTCGCCATCCTCCTGCTGCTCTACCTCGTCGCCGCGCTGATCATCTTTCCGATCTGGGCCATCATCAAGATCGGCGGCCACAACTCCGAGATGGAAAGCCTGCGTCAGCGGCTCGCCTATCTCGATGCCGAACTCAAGGAACTGCAGATCAAGCTGCGCAAGCTCGCGACAGCCAAGCCCGCCGAGCCGCCGGCCGCACCCTCTCCCGCCGTTCCCGCTGCTCAGCCCGTGGTGATCACCCCGCCGCCGGTGATTGTCGCGCCGCCCGCCGCGCCCGCTCCGGCGCCGGCGGTGATCGAAACGCCGACTCCGGTCATCACCGCGGTCACGCCGACGCCCGCTCCGCAACCCGAATCCGTGGCCGTGCCGCCACCGTTGCCTCCGGTTGCAGCCAGGCTCCCTGAGAACCGCCCCGGGGTCAGCGACCTTGGCTACAGCACGGAGCCCACCCCCGAACCGGCCTACGAAAAACCGGCCTTCAACTGGGAAATGTTCATGGGGGCGAAGCTCTTAGCGTGGCTTGGCGGCCTCGCGCTGTTCCTCGGCGTCGCGTTCTTCGTCAAATACTCCTTCGAAACGGGACTCATTCCCGCCGAGGTGCGCGTGGCGCTCGGTTTCCTGACCGGCACAGGTCTGATCATCGGGGGCATCGGGCTCATCCGCAAAGGCTACACTGCTCCCGCCCATAGCATGGTGGCCGCCGGCGTCGTATCGCTCTACGCGGTGACCTTCGCCTGCAACTCGATCTACAAGTTCGCGTTCTTCGGCACGGTGCCAACCTTTCTGCTGATGGTGCTGATCACCGCCACGGCCTTCGTGCTGGCGGTGCGGTTGCCGGCGCAAGTCGTGGCCATCCTCGGCATGCTCGGCGGATTCCTCACACCGATCCTGCTGTCCACCGGCGTGGACAATCCCGTCGGGCTCTTCGGCTACCTCGCGCTGCTGGATGTCGGCCTCGTGGCCGTGGCGCTGCGCACGGGCTGGCGCCACCTCGTGCCCCTGAGCGCCGGCGGCACCGTGCTCATGATGCTGGGTTGGACCGACAAGTTCTTCATCGGCGAGAAGGGATCGGTCGCGATGACCGTGTGCCTCGGTTTTACCGCGCTGTATCTCGCCGCCGCGGAATGGGCCCGTCGCCGCGAATCCGGTTCGCGTGAATTATCCCTGTCGGCCGTCGCCCTGCCCTTCGTGGGCTTCGGCTTCGCGCTGTTCTTCCTCAGCTATCCGGCCATCGCCGCCAACACCCCGCTCTACCTCGGTTTCGTGCTCCTGCTCGACGCCGCACTGCTGGCCCTGGCGTGGCGCGACGAATTTGTGCCCCGCATCCATGTCGCCGCCGGACTGGTCGCGTTCGCGTTGCTCGGCATCTGGACCGGGGGATTCCTGACAGATGCCAATCTGCCTTGGGCGCTGGCGTTCTACCTCGTCTTCGCCGGCCTCCACACGGTGTTTCCGCTGCTGCTGGAACGCGCCCGACCCGAGGCCGCCGGCACCTGGTGGAGCCAGCTCTTTGCCCCGCTCACCCTGTTGCTGATCCTCCTGCCGATCTGGAAACTCGACGAGGTGCCGTTCCTGATCTGGCCCGCCATCCTGCTGATCGACCTGATCGCCATCGGCCTTGCCGTGGCCACAGCGTCGCTGGCGTCGGTCGTCGCGGTGCTCGTGCTCACGCTGCTCGCCACCGGACTCTGCCTCTTCCGCGTGCCGGCGGATCTCGGGCTGCCCTTCCCGCTGTTGCTGGCCATCGGCGGCTTCTCGGTTTTCTTCTTTGCCGCCGGGTTCTGGCTCGCGCGCCGGCTCGGCGACCGCCTGCCGGCCGGGGAAGCCAACGGAATCTTCGGCGATGTCCGGGCGCAACTGCCGGCCTTCTCCTCGCTGCTGCCCTTCCTGCTGCTGATCATGGCCACCGCCCGTCTGGCGGTGCCGGATCCGTCCATGATCTTCGGGTTGGCCCTGCTGCTCGTGGTGCTGACGCTCGGCCTCGCCAAGCTGTTGCGCGTGGACTGGCTGCCGCTGTGCGCTCTGGCTGGCGTGGTCGGCTTGGAGTTTGCGTGGCACACCCGCCACTTCAGCACCGGTGCGCCGGCGCTGCCGCTGTTCTGGTATTTCGGGTTCTACGCAATCTTCACGGCATTTCCGTTTGTCTTCCGGAAAGCCTTCGTTGATCGCACCGGTCCTTGGGCAACCGCGGCGCTGGCGGGCATCCTGCATTTTCCGCTCATCCACCGGTTGATCGCCGCAGCGGCGCCCAACGAGTTCATGGGCCTGCTGCCTGCGCTGTTCGCCGTGGCGCCGCTGCTGAGCCTCGTCGGCATCCTGAAGACCGTGCCCGCCAACGAGCCCGCCCGCCTCAACCAGCTCGCGTGGTTCGGCGGCGCGGCCCTGTTCTTCATCACGCTCGTCTTCCCGCTCCAGTTCGACCGCCAGTGGATCACCATCGGCTGGGCGCTGGAGGGCGCGGCGCTGCTGTGGTTGTTCCACCGTGTGCCGCACCCGGGCCTGCGCGCCACCGGCGTCGTGCTGCTGGTCGTGGCCTTCGTGCGGCTGACCTTCAACGGCGCGGTGTTCTCCTACCACGTCCGCGGCGACACCCCGATCCTCAACTGGTATCTCTACGCCTACGGCCTCGTCATCGCCGCGCTGTTCATCGGCGCCAAGCTCCTGGCTCCGCCGCGCGAGCGCACGCTGGGCATCAACACCCCGCCGCTCCTCAACACGCTCGGCGTCATCCTCGCGTTCCTGCTGCTCAACATCCAGATCGCCGACTTCTTCACGGCTCCGGGCGCGACCACGCTCACGTTCAAGTTCCGCGGCAGCTTCGCACGCGACATGACCTACACCATCGCGTGGGCTCTCTTCGCCCTCGGCCTGCTTGGCGCCGGCATCTGGAAGGCCCAGAAGGCTGCCCGCTATGCCGCCATTGCGCTGCTGGGCGTCGCTCTGGCCAAGCTCTTCCTCCACGACCTCGCCCGCTTGCAGGCCCTTTACCGCGTCGGCGCGCTCATGGGCGTGGCCGTCATCGCCATCCTCGCCTCCTTCGCCTACCAGCGGTTTCTCCCCGCCCATGAAAAAACTCCCCCGCCCGCTCCGTAACGCCGTTGTGGTGGCCGCGCTCACCGGCGCGGTCTCCGCCTTCGCCGCGCTCGTGCCCACCGAGTGGCGGCACCGGCAGGAAATCACCGTCACCGCCCCCGGCGTCGTGCGCGTGGAGCTGCCCGACGCCACCTTCGACGCCGCGCAGCCGGACCGCTCCGACCTGCGCCTCCTCGACCCTGCGGGCCGCGAGACGGCCTTCGTGTTCGACCGGCCCACCGTGGTGTTGAGCCGGGTCGTGCGTCCCGCCTCGTTCGAGACCCGGCTCGAAAACGGCAACACCGTGATCCTGATAAAAGCCGGCACGACCGACGAGCGCGTGGCCTCGCTGGCACTGGAGACGCCGCACCCGCATTTTCTGCGCCCGGCCCGCATTGAAACTTCGCCTGACGGCTCGGCTTGGAGCGCCGTTGATGAAGGTGTGCCGCTATTCCGCCAATGGGGCGCGGAGAAACTCAGCCTGCCCGCCGGACATCGTCCGGCCACCTGGCTCCGCATCACCGTGAACGGCACCACCGTGCCCTTCACCGGTGCTGCGCTCACGCTCGCCGCCGGACCCGCTGCCGAACCCGTGCCGGTCGGAGCCCGGATCACCACCCGGGAGGAATTCGCCAGCGAGTCGGTGCTGACCTTGGCCCTGGATGGCCGGCATGCTCCGTTGGCCGCGCTCGAACTCGACACGTCAGAACCGCTCTTCATGCGCCGGGTGATCGTGGGAGTCCGTGACGTCCGCGATCTTGTGTCCGGTGAGCGCACCGTCGGCAGCGGCACGCTCTACCGCGTGGCGCTCGAGGGCGCGCCGACGCACGCCCAGCTCAGGCTGGATTTCAACCATGTGCCGCTCGCCCGCGAACTGCTGGTCCACATCCACAATGGTGATTCGCCGCCGCTGGCCGTGACGGACATCCGGATCAAGCGCGACGCCTCCACCCTGCTTTTCAACGCCACCGCCGCCGGCACTTACACGCTGCTCTCGGGCAACCCGCAGACCAAGGCCCCGCGTTACGATCTCGCTTCCTTCATCGAGCAGATGCGCGCCGCCGGGGCGACCATCGTCCGGCCCGGCCCGTTGCAGGACATGCCCGGCTACCAGCCGCGCACCTCACTCGCCGAAGCCCCGTTGCCGGACGTGCCTTTGACTGGGGCACCGCTTGATGCGGAGGGCTGGACGCGTCGTCGTGGCCTGCAACTCACCGCGCCCGGCGTGCAGGAACTCGAACTCGATCCCGCCGCACTGGCGGGTGCACGCACCGACTTCGCCGACCTGCGTCTGCTGCGCGCCGGCAACCAGATCCCGTTCATCCTCGAACGCACCGGTCTCGCGCGCTCCCTCGCGCTGACCCCTGAAATCATCACCGATGCCAAACGACCGACGGTCAGCATCTGGCGCCTGCAGCTTCCGCACTCCAGTCTGCCGCTCCTGCGCCTGGCGCTGGCGACGGACACCCCGCTTTTCCAACGTCAGCTCCGCCTCTACGAAAAGGTCACTGCCCGCGACGGCCGCACCTACGAACGAACGCTCGCCAACGGCGCCTGGAGCCGCACGCCCGAACCCGGCTCGCCACGCACCCGGGTGTTTGACCTCGCGGATCGCCCTCAGACTGACACGCTGTGGCTGGAAACCGACAACGGCGACAACCCGCCCATCACACTCACCGGCGTGAAAGCCGAGCACGCCGTGGTGCGGCTGGTTTTCAAGACTGCGGAGACTGACGGCTTCGCGCTGCTCTACGGCCACCCGCAGGCCGTCGCGCCGCGCTACGATCTGAGCCTCGTCGCCCGGCAATTGCTTACCACCTCGCGTCAATCCGCCCGTCTCGGCGCCGAAGAAACCGCCTCCGAGGGTTTCGCCCGCGGCGCGCTGCGTCACCTCAAGGGCGGGGCCGTCTTCTGGGGCGCATTATCGCTGGTGGTGGTCGTGCTCCTCGTGATCGTCGCCCGCCTGCTGCCGAAGCCGGAAGCGCCCAGATGATAACTTGACCGGATAGCCAGCGATGAGGATTTGACCGCCTTTCGGGCCGCTCCATAAAAGGCCCCCGATGTCACCCCGCCCGGCCTTCCTCCTCCTGCTCTGCGCCGGGCTTTGGTTGGCCGCGCCAACCAGTTCCGCTTCCGAGGCCGGCCGGACTCCGATCCAGCACTTCACGCAGCGCGACTACGAGGGCCACAATCAGGTGTTCGACCTGCTGCAAGGCCCTGACGGCATCATGTATCTGACGAACCGCGGCGCCGTGCTGACCTACGACGGCGCGGTTTGGCGCCGCGCAACGGTGCCCACCACCTGGGTGCGGCAACTGCGATTGGACGGAGATGGCCGGGTGTGGCTCGCCGGCAACGACGAGTTCGGCTACTGTGAACACGATCAAACCGGGGGGTTTAGCTATCACTCCCTGCTGGACCAGCTGCCTGCCGGACAGCGCAAACCCGGCCAAGTCTGGAGCGTGGAACTGTTCAAGGGGAGCGTCTATTTCGCAACCAGCACACATGTCCACCGCTGGCGCGACGGTGTTTTGCAGTCCTTCCCTCTGCCCATGGCGCCGCGCACCTACTTCGCCATCGCCTCCGGCGCCCTCCATCTGTTTCGGAGCGGCGACGGTCTCTATCGGCTTTCCCCCGACGGCCGTGAATTTTCGGCCATCAACCGCGAGCCGCAGCTGATTCAAAACACGCTCTTCACGCTCCTGGACCAGCCGCAGGGCGATCCTGTCGTGGCCCTCGGCGACGGGACGCTGCACCATCTGCACGGTGACCGGCTCGTCGCCTGGAACACTTCGGCGGCGGCGTGGCTGCGCACGAACGGGGTGAACTTCGGTCTGAGGTTGCGCGACGGACGCCTTGCCTTCTCCACCCGGGACCGGGGGGTGGCACTGCTCTCAGCAACCGGCGAACTGCTGCGCGTCTTCGACTCCGCCTCGGGACTCGAGTCCCCGCAATTTTTCCGCCTTTGCGAAGATCGCGAGGGTTCCTTGTGGGTCGGGCATTCGGAAGGAGCCGCCCGAATCGAGCTCAATGCCGGCTACACCCTTTTTGACGGGCTCAACGGCAAGGAAGCGGGCAACCTCGCCGATCTCATCGAACATGCCGGCCGGCTCTACACCTATTCGCTTTCCGCCCTCTTCGAGATCGTCCCGCCCGCCCACGGCTCCGGTCAACCGGCCACCCTGCGGAAAATCGACCTTCCGCTGAGATCCATCTGGTCCGCCGCGACGCATGCACAGGGCATTCTTATCGGCACCGAGGACGGCCTGTATCGCTATCATGCCGGCCAACTGACCTTGGTGCACAAATTTCCGGACGCCGTTTTCGGTTTCATGTCCGCCCTCGACGACCCCGACCTGCTGTTTGTAGGACAAATCCGCGGCGTCAATGTGCTGCGACATCGGAACGGCGTCTGGACCGATCTCGGCCCCATTGCCGATGTTACCGCTGAGGTGCGAATGATGGAAACCGAGGGCCCGGATGTGCTTTGGTTCGGCACCACGACCCGCGGATTCATCCGGGTCACCCGCGCACCCGGGCAGAACGATTGGCGCCAAGCCAAGGCCGATAGCTACCTCGGTAACCGGGGCATTTCCGACCAACCCGGCTGGTGCATCGCCGTCCGAACGCCTGGCGGTCTCACCTTCCTGAACAACCAGGGCATTTTCCGCCACGATGCCGGCACCGACACCTTTGTGCCCGACCGCCGCTGGGACATTCCAGGGCTCGGCGGCCACTCTCTCGCGCCTTTTACCGTGAACGATAACGGTGCCGTCTATGTCCAAGCGAACCATCCTACGCAGGTGGGGAACATGACATTTGGCCGGCTCGATTTTGCCAATCAATCCCAACCGGTCTGGCAGCAGTATCCGCGGCGTCTGCTCCAGGCGGCGGGCTACGACGGAGCCAAGGCCATGACACGCCAGACTGTCGCCGGACGCGATGTGGTCTGGGTGGGCGGCGTGAACGCCTTGTTGCGAATCGAACCCGATGCGATTCCGCTCCAACCGGCTTTCCGCTGGATGGCTCTCATCCGCGAAGTCGCGCAAACGCGCGGCGACCGCTGGCACCCGGACCGCCCCGGGGCCAGATTCCAGCACTCGTCGGAACCGCTCTCGATCTCCTACGCCGCACCACGTTTCGCCGCCACCGGCCCGATGCAGTTTCAGTATCGGCTGATCGGCTTCGACCGCGAATGGTCCGACTGGACCACCCAAGCCAGGGCCAACTACACCAACTTGCCCGGCGGCGACTTCACTTTTGAAGTCCGGGCCCGGGATGGCGACGGTCAGCTTAGCGAACCGGCGCAGTTCTCTTTTTCCGTCATCCCCCCCTGGCATCGTTCACTCGAAGCCTATCTCGCCTATCTGGTGGCGTTGGTTGCCGCCGTGGTCGGCTACATCCGCTGGCGGCTCGGCGCCGTCCGCCGCGAGCAGCGCCGCCTGGAAAAGCTGGTCGAGGCCCGCACCGCCGAACTCGCCGTGGCCCGCGACCAGGCCGAGTCGGCCAACCGGGCCAAGAGCGTCTTTCTCGCCCACATGAGCCACGAGCTGCGCACGCCGCTCAACGGCATCATCGGCTACTCCCAGGTGCTGCTGCGCGACCCCGCCGTCACCGGCCCGCAGCGCGAACGCGTCAGCATCGTCCAGAACAGCGGCCAGCACCTGCTGCGTCTGATCAACGAGGTCCTCGACTTCTCCAAGATCGAGGCCGGCAAGATCGAGCGGCACGACGCCCCCTTTCATCTCGGCCAGCTGCTGCGCGAACTCGCCACCGCCCACGAGGCGGCCGCGCAGGCCAAGGGACTCGCCTTCGTCCTCCGCCTGCCCGACGCGCCGCCCGAATTCGTGACCGGCGATCCGCAGAAACTCCGGCAGGTCCTCGACAACCTGCTCTCCAACGCCGTGAAGTTCACCCGTCGCGGCTCCGTGACGCTGGAAGTGCGCAGGGTGGACTCGCCCGATCCCGCCTCGGACCGCTGGCGCTTCGCCATCACCGACACCGGCGTCGGCCTCACGCCGCAGGACCGGCAGCGCCTGTTCCAACCCTTCGAGCAGGCGGCCACGCGCCCCACGGGCGAAGCCGGCACCGGGCTCGGACTGGTCATTACCAAACGGCTCGTCGAACTGCTCGGCGGCGACCTGGAACTCGAAAGCGAGGCCGGCCGCGGCAGCTCCTTCCATTTTTTCCTCACCCTGCGCGCGACGACGGCCCCGGCCGCCGCGAGCCGGCAGCCCTTCGGCGCAGGCGGCTACGAAGGTCCGCGCCGGCGTGTGCTCATCGTGGACGACAACGAGGTCAACCGCACCGTGCTCGCCGACCTGCTCACCCCGGTCGGTTTCGAATGCGTCCTGTTCGAGTCCGGCGAGGCGGCGTTGGCTGCGCTCGACGACCTGGCTGCGCCCGATCTCGCCTACCTCGACGTAAAGCTGCCCGGCATGGACGGCCTCCAGCTCACGCGCCACCTGCGGGCGCGCCCGGGCACCGCACAGCTGCCCGTAGTCCTCACCTCGGCCTCGGTGCTCACCTTCGACGCGGCGGCGGCGGCGACGGCCGGCTCGAACGACTTTCTGCCCAAGCCCTTCACGGAAACCCAGCTCCTTGAACAACTCACCCGCGTGCTCGGCCTGAAATGGCGGACTCCCGCCACCAACGCCGGGCAACCGGCGAGCGCTCCGCTGCCGGCGGAAATCCGCGCCGAGCTGCTGGCGGCGGCGGATGCCGGCGACGTTGCCGCGCTCCGGGCCGCGCTCACCGGCGCGCGCACCCGCCATCCGGCTGCGTCATCGCTGCTCGACCGGCTTGAATCCCTGGCGAGTGCCTATCAGGTTGAACGGGTGCGCGAACTGCTCCGCACTCTTCCCTCATGAGCCCGCTTCCCACCGTCCTGGTCGTCGATGACACTCCCGCCAACCTCGGCCTCGTGCTGGAGACGCTCGGCGGCGCGGGGCTGCGGGTGCTGGTCGCCGAGAACGGACCGCGGGCGCTGGAGCTGCTCGCCCAGCAGCCGGTGAGCCTCATCCTGCTCGACATGATCATGCCGGGCATGGACGGACTGGCCGTGTGCCTGCGCATCCGGGAAAATCCCGCCTGGCGCGACCTGCCCCTGATTTTTCTCACCTCCGTGGATGTGCCCGCCCAGAAAGTGCGCGCCCTCGAGGCCGGGGCGGTGGATTACATCAGCAAGCCCGTGCATCCCCCCGAGGTGCTGGCGCGTGTGCGCACCCACCTCGACCTGCGCGACGCCCGGCTGGCGCTGCAGCAGAAAAACGTCCGGCTGGAGGCCGAGATCGCCCTGCGGCTCGATGCCGAAGCCCAGCTGGCGCAGTCGCTCGACCGTGCGCTGCTGATCTCCGACAGTGGCGGACGGCTGATTTTCCAGACGCTCCGGGCCACGCATCTGCTGTTCAAACACCTCGCCCATCATCAGCCCGGTTTTCTCCCGCCGGAGCTGAACACGGGCGAACGCTACCACAGCGCCGCCGGCACGCTCCTGCTGCACCGCTTCACCGAGAAGGGCAACGACTCGCTGACCGTTCTTTACCTCATCGAGGAGCACGCCCCGCCCGGCCCGGTTGAACTCACCAAGCTCGGCGTGACTCCGCGCCAGGCGGAGGTGCTCTACTGGGTCGCCCAGAGCAAGACCAACGCCGAGATTGCCATCATCCTCGGCACCAGCCCGCGCACGGTGGAAAAGCACGTCGAACAGCTCTTCGAGCGCCTCGGCGTGGAGAACCGCGTCGCCGCCGCCGCCCTGGCCAACGAACAGCTCCGGCGGTTGCCGGAGTGAACGGCTGAACCTGTGGGCAGCGCGCTTGCGTGCGCCTTGAGCTACCACGGAGCGCGCGCAAGCGCGCTGCCCACAAGAAGCCCTACTTCGGACGCGCCACCGTGAACAGGTCCCGCGTGCGCACGTAGTTGTCGCCGCCCATGCGGCCGATGGTGTCGAGCTTCGCGGGATCGACCTGGCCGTCGGCGCCGAGCACGGCGTCGCTGATGTGCGCGCACACGATGGTGCCGAAGACGACATTGGAGCTCCCGGGGCCTTCCCCGAAAGTGAGGATGCGGTCGAGTTTGCACTCGAAGGCCACGGGAGCGGCAGCCACGCGCGGCGGGCGCACCTTGGTCGACGGCGCGCTGGCGATGCCAAATTTCTCGAACTCGCTCTCGCCGTGCGGCAGCGGCGTGGCCGTGAGGTTCATCGGCTCCGCGAGCGCGAAGGACACGAGGTTGACGACGAACGCCGGCACCTGGCCGACGTTGAGCACAGTGTCCTTGCTGATGCCGTGGCGGTTGACCGCACCGCTGAACATCAGGGTGGCCGGCTTGGAGCACACGGCCTGGAAATAGGAGAACGGCGCAAGATTCGTCTGGCCCGCAGCGGAGACCGTCGAGACCCACGCGATGGGGCGCGGGGTGATC
>JAUPWC010000552.1 GCA_030916665.1 Verrucomicrobiota bacterium | reverse complement strand
CGCACGCCCGTGGCGCCGCCGGCCTTGACCTCGAGGACGTGGTTGGGCGAAAGCCACGACAGGAATCGCCCGCGTTGCTGGACGTCTTTGCAGGTGGCACGCACGGTGTAGAGAATCTGCGGCATGGTCCGAAGCTAGGTGCCCGCGGTCGCGAGCCAAGAGCGAAGAAGTCCGTCGCGACTGGCCGCCCGCTTCTTTGTCGTGGCTTCCGTGTATTTCGTGGTTTCTCAAACGGGCCGCTCAGTGCGACTCCGTGAAACTCGTGATCGAGTGCCACTCGAAGACTTCCTGCAGGAGCACGCGCTCGGCCTTGGCGATGGCGCGTTCGAGGCCGGCCCAGGTTTGGCTGTGGGCGATCTCCTTGCGCACGGTCTCGAGGCGGATGCACATCTCGCGATAGCGGGCCACGCGGCGGTGCAGGTCGTTGATCGAGATGAGCGAGATGAACGACGCCGCCAGCACGGGCAGCATGATCGGAGCGAAGTAGAAACAGAACTGCTCCACCCAACCCGGCACCTCCCAGTGGAAGGTGTGGGCCAGCGCGTAGCCGGTGGTGAACACGATCGCCAGGATCGAGCAGACGCCAAAGCCGGCGCGCAGTCGGGAGAGCAGGGGGATGGCCTTGGCCTCCTGCCGGGCGAAGTAGGCGAGCTGGTCGTCGATGCGGCCCACGAGGTATTTCTGCCGGAACGTGTCGAAATCCGCGCCCACTTCGCGGGCGGCGCGGCGGTGCAGCACGTCGAGCGAGCGGCGCAGCGGCTCCACTCCGGCCCAGTCGAAATCGGCGAACAGGCGCGTGGCGCGCCGCAGGCCCCAGATCGCCAGCGCCGAGCGCGTGATTTCCGCGGCGAGGCGGCAGCGCGTCCAGTGATGGTGCGTGCGCTGGGTGCGCACGATGATCGCCACGCCGAGCGCACCGAGCAGCAGCAGCAGCTTGCCCCACGGCAGGCCCACCCAATGCCAATTAAAGGCCAGACCGGCCGTCGCCAGCGCCGTGGCCGACACGTGCAGCCAGAGGGTGAAGGCGATAAGCCGGCGGAAGTGCGGCGAACTGTGTGTGGCGGCATGGTCCACTTTTCTTTGGAATGCCGCGACGCGTTCCTGTGAGGTGGCGGGCTCGATGCCGTCGTCGCCGCCCGGCACGGCGTTGAGGAAACGCAGGTTCTCGTCGTGCAGGCGCACCTTCTCGAAATTCTCCCGCCGCACGACCTTGGTGTCGGGGTTGATGATGACGATCGGCCGGCCCATGGCGCGGGCGTACGCGACGACGTCGGCCGTGCCGCCTTTGCCCCGCGCGGGATGTCCGTCCCAGACGACGAGCAGCACGTCGCAACGGTTCACGATCTCGAAGCCGCCCGACAGGTAGGACTCCTCGCGCGAACCCGGCTCGGCGGCGATTTCCAGGTGTTCGGCGCGTGCCAGCAGGGCCTTCACCTCGGCCCACTCTGCCGGCGGGAAATCCCGCTCGAAATCCACCAGCGGCAGGGGCAGGGAGGCCTCCCAACCCAATCCGAGATCGAGCGCGGCGCGGACAAAGATCAGGTCGGCGCCCGCCGCGGCCGATGACAGCGCGATCCACTCCCCCGGGGCTTCCTGTTGCAGGCTCTCCAGTGCCGTCCTCACCGCCTTGGCCACTTCCGCCGGGTCGCCCAGCTGCCGGTGGCCGGAGAAGCCCACGACATGGAAGAGGGGAAGCTGGCTGGCGGCGGCGGACATGGTCGGAGGCGCGCCACGACGGGTGCCAGTGCCCGTTTGGGCTGGCAAGGCATAAGCTTAACCGCCATTAACTTCGCAACTTATGTCGGACGCTCCCACGCCGGTCCGCCTTTAGGCCGCGAACCGGAACGCTTAACGCCCAACTTTCAACGCCGAACACCCAATGAAAGACGCCAAGTTCGACTTGGAGGAGAGGCTGTTGGAGTATTCGGTCCGCATCATTCATGTGACGGAATCGATCAATCGCTCTCCCGCCGGCGTTTACGTTGCCGACCAACTGTTGCGCTCGGGCACATCGCCCTATGGGCATCATGGCGAGGCGGAAGGTGCGGAGTCTCGCGACGATTTCATCCACAAGCTGAGGGTGTGCTACAAGGAATTGCGTGAAGCACGTCGCTGGTTGCGTTTTGGTGCAGCGGGCGCCTCTCGTCACGGAACCCCAAAAGCTGAACGAATTGCTCGTCGAGGCGGAGGAATTGGTGCGGATTTTTGCCGCCAGCCTGCGCACAGCCGAAGGCAATCGCACCCCCAAGAAACATGAGCGTTGAAGGTTCTGAGTTAAGTGTTGGACGTTCCGGCGGAGCCGGCCGGGCTGTCTTCCTCTCGTATGCCCGGGAGGATGCGGAGGCGGCGCGCCGTATCGCCGAGGCCTTGCGCGGCTTTGGGATAGAGGTGTGGTTTGACATGAACGAGCTGCGCGGCGGCGATGCCTGGGACAGCAAGATCCGCGGGCAGATCAAGTCGTGCGCCCTGTTCATGCCGCTGATCTCGCAACGCACGGAGGAGCGCACCGAGGGCTACTTTCGCCGGGAGTGGAAACTCGCGGTGGACCGCTCCCATGACATGGCCGGAGGCCGGACCTTCATTGTGCCGGTGGTCATCGACGACACCCCTGAAGCCGAGGCCGCCGTGCCGGAGGAGTTCATGCGCTACCAGTGGACGCGCCTCGCCGGGGGCGAGCCGTCGCCGGATTTTGTCGCGCAGATAAAGCGCCTGCTCGAGGCCCCGCGCAAACCCATGCTCAAGGTCGAGCACGCCAAGCCGCCCACGCTGTCGCCCTTCCTCAAGGAGGCCGCCGCGAAGGCCTGGGAGGAAAAGGAGCAGGCCGCGGCGACGCAAAAGCGCAGCCACTCGCGCTGGACCTGGGGTGCGCTGGTCGCCGTGATCATCGGCGTGGCTGCCGCCGTCATGGTCGGCCGCAAACCCGCTCCCGCATTCCCGGCCAACCCTCAGCCAGCCTCTCCTGCTCCCTCCTCCCCGCTCCCTGCTCCCGCGGCGAAACCGCCCCTGGCCGACAAATCCATCGCGGTGATCCCGTTCACGAACATGAGCGAGGAGAAGGACAGCGCGT
>JAUPWC010000551.1 GCA_030916665.1 Verrucomicrobiota bacterium | reverse complement strand
CGCCGGCCTGCTCCTCGACATCGGCTAGTCGATCGAGGGCGAATACGAGGGCAGCCACGCGCTCATCGGCGCGGACTTCATCCGCCGCTACGGCGAGACGCCGATCGTCGTGAACGCCGTCGCCGCGCACCACGAGGAAGTGAAGCCCGAGACGCTCTACGCCGGCCTCGTGATCCTGGCCGACGCCATCTCCGCCTCCCGCCCCGGTGCCCGCTCGGAATCGATGACCAACTACCTGGAGCGCCTCGGCCGGCTCGAACGTCTGGCGATGACCATGCCCGGCGTGCAGCAGGCCTTCGCCATCCAGGCGGGACGCGAAGTGCGGGTGGTCGTGCATCCCAACGTGGTCACCGACGACCAGGCCCACGCGCTGGCCAAGACCCTGCGCCTCAAGATCGAGCAGGAGCTCGACTACCCGAGCACGATCAAGATCACGGTGATTCGCGAGCAGAGGTATACCGAAACGGCGACCTGACGGTCGCAGTAGCGAGCAGTGGGTAGCGAGGAGCGAGCATGACCTCACGCCGCGCCTGAATTTCTACTCGCTACTCGCTACCCGCTACTCACTACTTTCCCGATCATGGCCGACCCGAAGATCCTCGAAACTTTCCCGAATCCCGCGCCGCACCGCGATTTCCTGATCGAGCACACGCACCACGAGTTCACCTCGGTGTGCCCGATGACCGGCCACCCGGATTTTGCCGACATCACGGTCCGCTACGTGGCGGACAAGAAGTGCGTCGAGCTGAAGTCGCTCAAGCTCTACTTCCACGCCTTCCGCAACGAGGGGATTTTCTTCGAGGCCGTGACCAACAAGATTTGCGACGACCTCGGCACCGCGCTCAAGCCGCGCAGCTTGGTGATCGTGTCGAAGTGGAAGGCCCGCGGCGGCTTCAGCTCGGTCGTCACGGCCGAGTGGAAGAGGAAACGGTGAAGGTGGAGCGCGTTGACCCCAACGCGCTGGATCGGAAAACGCGCTGAGGTCAGCGTGTTCCACCCAATGCCGCCAGCGCGGCGGCGTGCAGTTCCGGGGTCGCGGCGGCGACGGTGGAACTGGCGGGGTAGGCCGGGCCGCCCGACCAGTCGGTGATCACCCCGCCGGCGCCGCGGATCACGGGC
Organism: Verrucomicrobiota bacterium; assembly: GCA_030916665.1. Taxonomy (GTDB): domain Bacteria; phylum Verrucomicrobiota; class Verrucomicrobiia; order Opitutales; family Opitutaceae; genus Lacunisphaera. The sequence goes on along the minus strand of JAUPWC010000551.1, from coordinate 6,975 downwards.
ACGAGCGCGGCGACATCCCAGGGATTCATGATCGGATCGACGGCGAGGTCGGCCCAACCGGTGGCGAGCAGAAGATAGGCGTAGGCATCGCCCCAGGTGCGACTGAGCTTGGCGGATTTGGCCAGGCGGTCGAAGGCGGCGGCATCTTGAAATTGGGCGGGCGTGAGCCAGTCGCAGGTGAGAAGCGTGGCATCGGCGAGACGCGTGGTCGGACGGCAGCGCACGGGCGAACCGTTGAGCGTGGTTGTCGTGCCGTCACCGAGCACGAGCTGGTTGAGCACGGGCTGGTTGATGCAGCCGAGGACCGGCTGCCCTTGGTGCAACAGGGCGATGAGCGTGCCCCAGAGCGGCACGCCGGTGATGAAGGACTTCGTGCCGTCCACCGGATCGAGCACCCACACGAATTCGGCATCGGTGCGATCGGGTCCGAACTCCTCGCCGAGCACGCCGTGTGCGGGAAACTTCGTCCGGATCATGCGGCGCATGAGCTCCTCCGCGCCGCGGTCGGCCTGCGTGACGGGCGAAGCGTCGCCCTTGGCCTCGACGGCAAGATCGCGCCGGCCGAACAGCGGCCGCGTGAAATCACCGCTGGCCTGGGCGAGTTCGTGGAGGAATGCGCGATAGGGGGTCAGGTCCATGCGTTGAGATATGGCCCACGGAACACACGGAAGACACGGAAAAAAGTCTGGGGTCCGGCCGGTTCTGTGTGTTCCGTGTGTTCCGTGGGCCAAACTTGGACAGACACGCCGATTCATTTCATCGACTTCGAGGGCAACGCGACCTCGGGCATCCTGGAGTTCGGGGTGGTGACACTGCGGAATGGCGCCATCGCGGAGACGCACACCCGGCTGTGCCGACCGACCGGGCGGGTCAGCGCGGATGACACCAAGGTCCACGGACTGAGTGCCGATGGACTGACCTCACAGGAGTATTTTGCGGCGGAGTGGGAGCGCTTTGCCGGCCTGCGCGCGACCGGACCGCTGGCGGCGCATTTCGCGCCGGCCGAGAATTCGCTGCTGCGCAAGGTCTGGCCGTATCCGCGCGAGGTGCCGGACTTCGCGCGTCCCGGTAAAATATCGACCGAGTGGGGCCCTTGGATCGACACCGGTCGGCTCTACCCGCAGTTGTTTCCGCAGACCGGATCGTTCCGGCTCGAGGACTTGGTGGTGCGCGCCGGCCTGCAAGCGGAGCTCGAGATCGTGGCGCGGCGGCATTGTCCGCCTGAGCGCCGCCGCTATCACGCCGCGCTTTACGATGCCCTCGCGGGTTCGCTGCTGCTGCTGGACCTGTTGAATCGTCCGGAGCTCGCGACCGCGACCATCCCGTGGCTGTTGCAGATGAGCACGGTGGACGGCGAGAAGCGGGAGGCCCTGCAGCAAGGCGACCTGTTTTAATCGAGCGGGTAGCGCTTCAGGCCGGTGAGCTGGGCCAATGTTCGTAATACGAATATTGGATTGTGGACCAGATAGCGCCGCCAGAGCCGGCGGGGTTCGGTGGCGAGGCGGTGCAGCCACTCGAGGCCGCTGCGCTGCATCCAGCGGGGTGCCTGCCGCACTCGGCCGGAGAGGAAATCAAAGGCGGCGCCAACGCCGATCATGACGCCGGCGTCGAGCGCCGGAGCGTGTGTGGCCATGAAATGCTCCTGCTTGGGTGAACTCAATCCGACCCAGATCACATCGGGCTGGGCGACGGCGACCCGGGCACGCAGGTCGGCGAGTTCGGCGGGGTCAAGTTCGCGGAAGGGGGGCGTGAAGGTGCCGACGACCTGCAGGCCGGGGAAACGTTCGCCAAGACGCGCCATCAGCGCCTCGGCCACACCGTGGTCGCCGCCGTAGAAAAAATGTCTGAGTCCGGCCGCCCGGCCGGCGTCGCAGACAGCCTCCATGAGGTCGGGTCCATAGACGCGGGTGATGTGCCTGTGGCCGTGCCAGCGGCCGAGCCAGACGAGCGGCATCCCGTCGGGCGTGGTGAGCAGCGAGCGGTTGTAGTGGCCCCGGAGCGCCGGTTGGGAGCGCGCGAGGTTGGCGTTGTAGGCGGTCGCGCAGCAGATGTAGCCGAGCCGCTTTTGTCCGCGGGCGGCCAGCACCCGGTCGCGCGCTTCCGGCAGCGACAGGGCGGACACGCCGATGCCGAGGACGTTGAAGCGCGGAGGTGGCGACATGCGGCGAAGCTGGCGGAGCCGCGGTTGCGCGGCAATGCCGGATCAGGCCCCGACCGTCAGCCCGGAGCGGCTGCGGAGCACGGCGACGAGACTGATGAGCACGAGGCCCAACAACAGGGCGAAGGCCGGGCGCGCGCCGCCGGTGGCGACGATGGCGATGACGGCCGAGGTGAGCACGGTGCGCAGCACGCGGTCGTAGGCGTGGAAGAAGGAACCCACGCGGCCCATGACCTTGTTGTCCACGAGATGGAGCAGGGCGGCGCTGCGGGCGACGCGGCTGCCGGCGTTGCCGTAGCCGAGCAGGACCGCGGCGACGAGATACAGCGGGATGCTGGGGAACAGCACCAGCACCGCCGCGCCCAGGGCGAACAGCCCCATCGTGACCGGCACGGTGCGGCCGGCGGAGTGGGCGGCGATCAGGCGCGGCAGGCTGAGTCCAGCGAGGATGGCCCCCACGGCGAACACGATTTCGCCGGCGCCGAAGACCCAGGCGTCGGCACCGAGCGTCTGCGCGACATAGATCGGAAACAGGTAGTTGCCGACCATCACGGTGATGAAGGGCATGAGCGAGGCGGCGAAAAACACCGTGAGCTGCGGGCGTTCGCGAAGCCAGCGCCAGCCTTCGGCGATGGAACGCCACGCGGACAGGCGCGGCGCGGCGGCAGTGTCGTCCAGATGCGTGCTGCGGTAGGGGATGGTGGACTGAATCGAGAAACTGAAGAGATAAGTCGTGGCGTTGAGCCCCAGGATCACGCCCAGGCTGAAGTGCTCGACGAGGACGGGTCCCAGGCCGCCGGCGATCATCATGGCGGTCTGGCCCTGCACCTCCATGAGGCCCGTGAGCGACTGATACTGGGACTTGTCGATGACCTGCTGGAGGAAGGCGTATTTTGCGGGGTAGTGCAGCGTGTAGTAGAGCATGCCGCAGAAATAAACCGCGGCCAGCGAGGCGGGGCCGTAGCCGCCCTGGAGGAGGCAGACCGCCGCCATGACGGCCGTGGCGGCGAACCCGAACAGCTCGCTGCCGAGCAGCATCGTCTTGCGCGAATGCCGGTCCACCCATACGCCGTAGTAGGGCATGAAGAGGAACAGCACGATGGTCGTGACCAGCGTGACGGTGCCGTAGGTGGTGGTGCCGCCGGGCTGCTGCACGAGCAGCCACGGCACGGCGAAGATCGTCACGCCCGCGCCGATCGAGCCCGTGATGTTGGCGAGCAGCAGGCGCCGGATGCGGAAGTCGCGGAGGAGTTCCTTCATGGCGGTCTCAGGTCGGGGAGGCGGCGGTGCGCCCGGGGCGGTGCATGCCGCGAGGATCAACCGACGGGCGCGGGAGGCAAGCAGGCAGGCGGCGCCGGGAGGTTCAGTTCAGAACCATTTCTTACGCTTCAGATAAAACCAGGTGAGGCTCGTGAAGAAGAGCATCACGCCGAGAGCCAGGTAGTAGCTGTGCCGGCCGCGCAGTTCGGGCATGCCGTCGAAGTTCATGCCATACCAGGTGCCGATGACCATGACGGGCAGGGTGATGGCGGTGAGGGCGGTGAGGAACTTGATGCCCTCGTTGGCCTCGATGGCGGCCTTGTTGAGGTAGATGTCGAAGGCGAGCATCAGGCGCTCGTGGTAGCTGATGACGGTTTCGTCGAGGCGGGCGAGATTGTCGCGCAGGTCGCGGTAGTAGGGCAGGAGGGTGGTGCGGATCATCTTGCTGTCGCCGCGGGCGAGGCGCTCGATAATTTCGCGCTGAGGGCGGAGGATCTGGCGGAGCTTCGAGAAATCGCCGCGCACCTGGAGCAGCTCGTTGACGAGCTGCTGGTCGGAGGCCTTGCGCAGGACGGACTCCTCGATCTCCTCCAGCTCGGAATGCAGTTCCGTGAGCATGGGGCTGTAGTTGTCCACGAGCAGGTCGAGCAGCGAGTGGGCGAGGCGGTCACCGCCGCGCGGGCCCGGGCCGACGTTTTTGGCGAGCCGTTCGATCAGCGCGTTGACGGAACGCAGGGGCGTGCGGTGGAAGGTGACGAGGAATTCCTTGCCGAGAAACAGGTCGAGCTCGGTGGAGGCGAACTTCTCCTCGCGCGTGTAGTCCACGGCGTGCGTGACCATGAAGAGGTAGTCCTCGTAGTCCTCGATCTTGGGCAGCGGGCTGGGCGTGAGACAGTCTTCGATGGCGAGCGGGTGAAATTGGAAGAGGCCCTCGAGCACGGCCTTGGTCTCCTCGTCGGTGGGGTTGTCGAGATCCACCCACACGATCAGGCCCTTGTCGCCGTGGACGAGGCGCAGCGCCTCGAGCTCGAGGTCGCGGCCGACCAGTTTGCCTTCGCTGAAGATGAAGGAGTGGATCATGGACGGCGACGATGTTCGGCGCGGGGTGGAACGGAGGCAAGGTGGAACCCGGTCTCCATCCTTCGCCAAATGCTACGGACGGCAGGCCGGAGGGGTAGGGGCTCCGGGCGTCGGACAACCCGTCCGCCGGCCGGGTTCCCCCTGAGGGGAATACCAGACCTGGATCCTTCGTCCGCGTTGCGGACTCAGGATGACGCATGGACGGGGCGATGCGTCACTTTGCCGGGCCGAGGAGCTTGTTCTCGAGGTCGATGACCGTGGCGATGAAGGCCTCCGGCGTGGGCGCGGCCATGAGGGCGGCGCGGCTGGACTCGTCCTTGATCAGGCGGCAGAGGGCGCCGACGAGGATCAGGTAGTCGGTCGGGTTGTTCTTGGGCGTGCCGAGCACGAACATCAGCTTCACGGTCTGGTTCGAATTCTCGAACAGCACGCCGCCGGTGCTGCGGCCGACGGCCAGCACGATCTTCTTCACATGCTCGGTGCGGGCGTGGGGCAGGGCGACCTCGTTGCCGAGGCAGGTGGTGTCGAGGCGCTCGCGGGCCAGCAGCTCGTTATAGAAACCCTGGAAGTTGACGACGCTGGGGTCGGCCTCGAGCAGCTTGGCGGTTTCCTGCAGCGCGGCGGTGCGCTTGGTGCTTTGCAGCGAGAGGACGATACGCTCGGGGGCGAGCAAGCTGGAGAGACGGGCGGCCATGATCGGAGAGTCCAAGAAAAGATTCACGGGCCCGGTGAACGCAAGGCCGGAAGTGATGAGGAACGGTGACGGAAATGAAAAAGGCGCGCCCGGTGGCGCGCCTTGGACTTGTGGGGCGGGGTCTCCGAACCCCGCCGCGAACGTGACATCGTTATCGCACGGAGGCGGGGTTCGGAGACCCCGCCCTGCAACTACGTGGCCGGCGGGGTTTCCATCGGCGGGTTGCTGTTGGCGGCTTCCTCCTCGACGGACTCGACCACCTTGGCGATGGCGAGGAGCTTGTCGCCGGCCTCGAGGTTGACGAGGCGCACGCCCTTGGCGCCGCGGCCGGTCTCGCGGATTTCCTTCACGCGGGTGCGGATGCTCTGGCCCTTGGCGGTGAGGAGCATGACCTCGTCGGTGTCGCTGACGCTGAGTGCACCGGCCACGGCAACGGAGCCGTCGTCGGGGAGGTCAATCGCAATGACACCGGTGCCGCCGCGACGGGTCTTGCGGTAGTCGCCGAAGGGGGTGCGCTTGCCGATGCCGTCCTCGCGGGCGACGAGCAGGCGGGCCTCGTGGTCGCAGACCTCGACGGCCTGGAGATAGTCACCGGTCTTCTTGAAGCGCATGCCGGTGACGCCGCCGGTGAAGCGGCCTTGTGAGCGCAGCCCGAGCTTGGGTCCCTCGGCCTCCTCGCCCTCGGCGGGTGCGGCGGTGGGTTCGGCTCCCTCGGTCGCGTCGTCGGCTTCGGCGGCGCCTTCGTAGAAGCGCACGGCCTGGCCCTGGTGGGAGACGAGGATGATCTCGTTGGAACCGTTGGTGAGGATGGCGCCGACGATGTCGTCGCCCTCGGACAATTTCATGCCGCGGATGCCGCCCTCGCGGGTGGCACCCTCGTATTCGGCGAGGGCGGTCTTCTTGATGGCGCCGCTCTTGGTGGCCATGACGACGAAGTGCTCGGGCGTGAATTCCTTCACGCAGAGCAGCGCGGCGAGTTTCTCGCCGTTGGTCAGGCGGAGGAAGGAGGCGACGGACTTACCCTTGGCGGTGCGGGTGCCTTCGGGGATGTCGTAAACCTTCTTCGCGTGGCACTGGCCGGTGCTGGTGAAGAAGAGCACGTAGTCGTGCGTCGAGGCGGTGAAGAGATTTTCGACGAAGTCGTCCTCGTAGGTCTCGGCGCCGATGACGCCCTTGCCGCCGCGCTTCTGGGAGCGGTATTCGGCGACGGGGGTGCGCTTGATGAAGCCGAGGTGGGAGACGGTGATGACGGCGCCCTCGTTGGGGATGACGTCCTCCATGCGGAGGTCGCCGGCGTCGTCCACGACCTCGGTGCGGCGCGGGGAGGCGTATTTCTCCTTCAGGTCGAGCAGCTCCTGCTTGATCAGCGCGAGGAGCTTGACCTCGGAGTCGAGGATGCCCTGGAGTTCCTCGATGAGCTTCATGAGCTCAAGGTATTCGGCCTCGATCTTGCCGCGCTCCAGGCCGGTCAGCTGGTAGAGGCGCAGCTCGAGGATGGCATTGGTCTGGATCTCGGAGAGCGGATACTTGGCCATCAACCGCTGCTTGGCCTCGTCCTTGTCCTTCGACGCGCGGATGATTTTGACGAAGTCGTCGAGGTTATCGAGGGCGATGATGTAGCCTTCGAGGATATGGGCGCGCTCCTTGGCGCGATTGAGGCGGAACTGGGTGCGGCGGGTGACCACATCACGGCGGTGGTCGATGTAGCACTCGAGGAGTTCCTTGATGTTCATCTGCTTCGGCCGCTTCTTGTCGAGGGCCAGCAGGATGACGCCGAAGGAGG
>JAUPWC010000550.1 GCA_030916665.1 Verrucomicrobiota bacterium | reverse complement strand
CGAGGGTGGACGTGGCCACGTAGCCGGTGTCCTCCTCGGCGGTGACTTCGAAGGGGGAGAGCACGAGGACCTCCTCCGGCTCGGCAGGAGTGGCCGGGGTGGTTGCCGGAGTGGTCTGGGCAAGCAAGCCCTGCCCGGAGGCAGCGGCCGCGAACAAGGCGAACACGAATGTTCTTGGTGTCTTCATGGTGGGGTGATGCTGGGTGTCCGGAGCGATGGATACGGCCGGCGCGTCGTAGGGGTGGCGCCGGACGCAGCTAGCGCCGGTTCTGTCACGATGTTTCAGCCGGTTGGCCGGACAACGCCCCGGTCATTCAGACGTGTGAACCAACGTTGGCCGCGCCGGCCTTTTCGGCACAGCGGTCGTTTTCCTAAAAATTGATGACCATGGGGTTGCAAATATGGGCTATTTTTTCCCGCGAACACGCCACCCTCGTTCTAATGTGCGCGCACCAAAGCCCAATTTCCGGCCTTCCCGGACCGCCGTGCGGCTCAGTGCAGGGCGTTCAGGATCAACACGGTCAGGAACGATCCGACCACGATCGAAAACACCTTCGAGGTCATGGTGATCGTCACCGCCTGTTGCAGCGACTGGTTGGTGCTGACCTTGCGCAGGACCATGACGAGCACGATGGCTGCGATCGCCTCGTCGGCGTAGAGCAGCGTGAACATCTCCAGCACCACGTAGCCGATCACGCCGATGACGGCGCGCACCCCGGTGTCGGCCGCGGCGGCGATCATCAGTCCGCTCCAGTCCACATCGGCACCCCAGTATTTGCAGGTGAGCTTGAGCGCCGCGAGCATGAGCACCCATTTGACGAAGAGCTCCGTCAGAAACCCGGTGACGCTGAACGAAGGCTCCGGCGGGAGGTCGGCCGATTCGCCGAGGTTTTCCAGATCGGTGATCGCCTTCTCCATCTCGGCGCGCCCCTTGGCGTCGGCCTCGGCCAGCTCCTTTTCAAGTTTCGCCTCCGCCTCGGCGCGGGCCTTCAGTTCTTCCGGCGTGAGCTTGGGCTCTTCCGGCGCCGCCTTCTCTTCCGCCGGTGCCGCGACGGGCGCGGACCCCGCCTCCTGCGCCGCCAGGTCCAGACCTTTCACGACGACGACCTTGCCCTGCTCGATCTCGATACGGACGTTGTTCGGGTAGATGAGCACCTCCCGGTCGCCCCGCACCAGCGCCGACACGGGTTTGCCGAGTTCCTGCAGCAGTTCGGCCTTGCTCATATCGTAGCGCACTGCCGCCCCGGCACTCGCCAGGAGCAGAAACAGGACCGCCAGCCAGTGTCTCAGCATGGCCATAAGGATTCCGGCCGGGCCACCCGCGGCAAGGGCAATTTCCCGTATGCCGCAGCCAAACCGTGGCTCAGCCGGAATCATGCAGTCGGGTTGAGGCGAAACCTGCCCTCTCCCTCGACCGGCTCGGGACGTTGAGCTTGTCGAAACGGCGCGGGCTCCACCATTCAGTGGCTTGGTTGTGGGAGCGAGCTTGCTCGCGACTCAGGACGTGCTCCGTCGCGAGCAAGCTCGCTCCCACAAAATCGATTGCCTGGTTCCGATTCAAATCAGGGCGTTGCGCCGGATGACCTCGGCATACCATTGGGCGCTGAGCTTGGGCGTGCGGCGCTGGGTTTCAAAATCGTTGTGCACGATTCCGAAGCGCCGCTGGTAGCCGTCCTCCCACTCGTAGTTGTCGAGGAAGGACCACAGGAAGTAACCCTTTGCCGGCACGCCCTCGCGCATCGCGGCACGGAGCTGCGTGAGGCAGTTGCGCACGTATTCGCGACGGTGCAGGTCGGGCACCTCGGCGCCCTTGGCCGGCGCGTCCTCGTTGTAGCCGGCGCCGTTCTCCGTGATGTAGAGCGGCAGCGGGCCGTAGAGATCGGTGACCAGTTTCGGACCCCAGTAGAGCACCTGCGGCAGCAGGTAGAGCCACGCGCAGTCCGAGGCCGGGAAGCGCACCGGGAACGGCACCTTCTCCGGCCGGCCGCCCTTGCCCGCGCGTACGAAGAAGCCGGTGTAGATGTTGAGCCCGAGGAAATCCATTTTCTGGGAAATGAGCGCCAGGTCGCCCTTCTCCGTCTTCGCGGCGTCGCGCCCGGTGATGCGGCGGTAGGCGGCGCCGTAGCGGCCGGTGAAAAGCGGCTCGAGCACGCGCACGTTTTCCTCGACGAAGGCCCGGCGCGCCGCGGTCACGTTCTCCGGCCGCAGGTCGAGCGGGAGCGTGACGATGACGTTGTCGGTCAGCCCGGCGCGCGCGCCGCGACCACCGTGCTCGCGCACCGCGCGCATGCCGTGGCCGTGCGCCAGCAGCGCGTGGTGGTAGGTCTGGTTGACGGTCCGCTCGGATTCGCGGCGGCCGGGCGCCTTGCTGCCGGTGCCGTAGCCGAGCCGCGTGAAACAGAAAATTTCGTTCAGTGTGATCCAGTTCTTCACGCGGTCGCCGTAGGCCTTCACGATGACGTCGGCGTAGCGGGCGAAGGCCTCGGCCGTGCCGCGCACGCGCCAGCCGCCGCGGTCCTCGAGCGCCTGCGGCAGGTCCCAGTGGAACATCGTCACCCACGGCGTGATGCCGTGCTTCGCCATCGCGTCGAAGAGCCGGTGGTAGAAATCCACGCCCGCGCGGTTGATCGCACCGTCGCCGTCGGGCAGGATGCGCGGCCAGGCGAGCGACAGCCGGTAGTTCCGGATGCCGAGCTTCCGCATGAGCGCGAAATCCTCGTCGAAGCGGTGGTAGTGGTCGCAGGCGGTGTCGAGCGTGTCGCCGTTGAGCACGGCGCCGGGCTGGCGGCTGAAGGTGTCCCACACGGACGGGCTCTTGCCGTCGGTAAAGGCGGCGCCCTCGATTTGCGGCGCGGCGGTGGCCACGCCCCACGTGAAGCCGGCGGGGAAGCGGAGAGGTGTCATGAAAGTGTTACGCGGCAGGTCTCCGCGGGGTTGCAAGTGCGGGGGAAAACCTGCCGGCCTCCGCCATGCAGACAACGTGCCGGACACTCTATCGGTTGCGTAGTTTTTCGCTCAGCGCGCGGGGCTGATATCGTGCAGTTCCACGAAGAAAACCAGCGGGGCGTCCCGCGGCAGCTGCGGCGGCCAGTCGGCCGGCTTGAACGACAGGGCCGGAGGGACGTAGATGAGCGCCTTGCCGCCCACCCGCAGCAGTTGCACACCCTCGCCGAGGCCGGGCAGCAGGTCCTTCACCGCCACCTTCACGCGGGTGCCCGAGAGTGCCGGCAGCGTCTTGCCCTCGGGCAGACCCGCGGCGTAACTGATGACCACCGTGTCGGCGGCCTTGGGCGTGTCGCCCGTGCCTTCTTCCGTGATGCGGTAGTGCAGACCGCTCGGGAGTTCCTTCACGTGCTCCTTCTCGCGGAGGAACCGGAAATAATCGCGCACCGGATCGGGTCGCTCCGCCTCCAGCATGGCCTGGACGCGTGTGCTGATTTCATCGCGGAGTTTAGCCCCCGCCTCCTCCAGCGGCAGTCCGCGGCCCT
>JAUPWC010000549.1 GCA_030916665.1 Verrucomicrobiota bacterium | reverse complement strand
GCGCGGCACGATGGAGAACCTGCTCGCCACGCCGGTGCGCCCCGCCGAGGTCATGATCAGCAAGATCCTGCCCTACATCACGGTCGGCTACGTGCAGGTGACGCTCATCCTGCTGGCTGCGAAATTCCTCTTCAACGTGCCGATGGTCGGCAGCCTGCCGCTGCTTTACGTCGTGGCCTTCTTCTTCATCGCAGCCAACCTGGCCATGGGCATCACCTTCTCGACTCTCGCCAAGAACCAGCTGCAGGCCGTGCAAATGGCGTTCTTCTTCTTTCTGCCCTCGATCCTGCTCTCGGGCTTCATGTTTCCCTTCCGCGGCATGCCCGACTGGGCGCAATGGCTGGGCTCCTGCCTGCCGCTGACGCACTTCCTGCGCATCGTGCGCGGCATTTTGCTCAAGGGCACCGGCGTGGCCGAGATCCTCCCGCATCTCTGGCCGCTGCTGCTGTTCCTCGCCGCCGCGATGACCGTCGGCGTGAAACGCTACCGGCAGACGCTGGATTGAGGCGTATTTTGGAGGCGGGGTGCCCTACAAAAACTAGCCCTTCTGCTCCGGCGCAGACGCCACATGCAGGGTCTGCGTGGGGAAGGCGAAGGACAGGCCGCGCGCCTCAACCGCGCGCATGATGGCGAGGTTGAGCCGCTGCCGCAGGACCAGGTGTTTGGCAAAGTCGGGGTCCTTCACGACATAGACCACCCAGAGGTCGAGCGACGAGACGCTGAAGTCGCGGAAATACACATGGGTGTCGGCCGCGTTCACCTCGGGTTGCGATTCAATGAGTGTGCGGATCTCCCGCACGATCGCCTCGAGCTGGTCGGGCTTTGAATCATAGGTGAGCCCGAAGACCTGCTCAACGCGGCGCGAAGTGAAGCGCGACAGGTTGGTGATGGCCTCGGCGGCGACCGTCTTGTTGGGGATGACCATCAGTGATTTGTCCACCAGCCGGAGCTTGGTCGAGCGCAGGCCAATGTCCTCGACCAACCCCACATGGCCCGCGACGCGGATGGTTTCGCCGATCTTGAAAGGCTGGTCGATGGCGACGACCACCGAACCGAAGAGGTTGGCGATGGTGTCCTGCGCCGCGAGCGCGAAGGCCAGGCCGCCGATGCCCAGACCGGCGAGGAACGCCTTCACATCGGCACCGAGGCTTTGGGCGATCATCAGCACGCCGAAAACAAAGACGATCGTCAGCAGGGACTTTTTGATCCACGGCATGAACGGGGCGAGGCCGAGCTGTTTTTCCTGCGCGATACCCTGCAGGTGATCGAGCACGGTGTTGAAGGCGCGCAGAAACCCCCAGAAGAGCACGAGCGAAAACGCGCCCGTATAGGCGTAGCCGAGGGTCTGGTCCGCCGCAGACGAGAGCTTGAGCACCTTGAACGACGCCACGGTGCCGACGACGACGATGGCGGCCTTGACCGGTCCTTCGAGCGCGGGGAAGAGCTTGTCGTCGAGCGTGGTTTCGGTGCGGGCGGCGAGTTTCTTGAAAAAGCCGAAGATGAAGGTCGTGACGACCTTGCGGAGCACATACGCGATCAGCGTGATGAGCAGCGCGATCGTATAGTGCGTCCAGGTGTTGCCGCTGCTGCGCACGTCGAAGGCCGCCAGGATGAGGTCCACGAGGTGCTCGAGAAAATCGGGCGTGTGGGGCAGTTCCGCCTGCCCCGACGCAACGGCCGCGGCCGCCTGGGTCGCGGTGTCCGCTCCGACCGGAGCGGCAGCCGGGGAGGCGGTTTCCTGCGCGATCACACCGGCGGCCAAGCTGGCGAGAAGGAGAAAGAGACGGAACATTTTCATCGGTCCGGTCACTCAACCGCCGGGTCCGGTCTTGTCAAAGATTTCGCCGAACGAGCCGGCAGACGCAAATTGCGCGATCTTTTCAGCCACTCCCCGCTTGCCCCGGGCAAGCGCCCCCGCCCAGACTGCGCGGCTCATGACTCTTCCGTTAGCCACGATGTTCAGCGCCATGCCCTGGTGGGCCTGGGCCGGTTTTCTCGTTTTCATCACCGCGATGCTCGCGCTCGATCTGGGCGTGTTCAACCGCAAGGCCCACGAGGTCTCGCTCAAGGAGGCCCTGACCTGGTGCGCCGTGTGGTTCAGCCTGGCGATGGCCTTCAACCTCCTCATCGCGCTCAAGATGCCGGCCACGGTGGTGAGCAAGCCCGCGCTGGAGTTCTTCACCGGCTACCTGATCGAGCTGTGCCTGAGCGTGGACAATGTTTTCGTGTTCATCGTCATCTTCCAGTATTTCCGGGTGGAGGCGCGCTACCAGCACCGGGTGCTGTTCTGGGGCATCATCGGCGCGGTGGTGATGCGCGCGATCTTCATCTTCGCGGGCGTCTCGCTGATCAACAAGTTCCACTGGATCATCTACGTCTTCGGCGCGTTCCTCATCTACACCGGCATCAAGCTGGCCCAGCCGAAAAAGGAAGATGGCTTCGATCCGGAGAAGAACCCCGCCGTGAAGCTCGCCCGTCGCATCATGCCGGTCACCACCCAGTTCGATGGCGGCAACTTCTTCACCCGTGTCGG
>JAUPWC010000548.1 GCA_030916665.1 Verrucomicrobiota bacterium | reverse complement strand
CAACAAGATCCTCGACAAGGTCGTCGCCCACGCGAAGGGCCTGCAGAAGGCCACCGGCGTGAAGCTGCTGTGGGGCACCGCCAATCTGTTCTCCAACCCGCGCTTCATGTGCGGTGCTTCGACCAACCCCGACGCGCATGTCTTCGCCTATGCCGCGGCCCAGGTGAAGAAGGCCATGGAGTGCACCGTCGAACTCGGCGGCGAGAACTACGTCTTCTGGGGCGGCCGCGAGGGCTACGAGACCCTGCTCAACACCAACCTCAAGCGCGAGCAGGACCACCTGGCCCGCTTCCTCCACATGGCGGTCGATTACGCCAAGGAGATCGGCTTCACCGGCCAGTTCCTGATCGAGCCCAAGCCGAAGGAGCCCACGAAGCACCAGTATGACTTCGACGTCGCTTCGGGCATCGCCTTCCTCCGCACCTACGGCCTCGAGAAGCACTTCAAGTTCAACATCGAGACCAACCACGCGACGCTCGCCGGCCACACCTTCCAGCACGAGATCGAGGTCGCGGCCGCGGCCGGCGCCCTCGGCTCGATCGACGCCAACTGCGGCGACACGCTGCTGGGCTGGGACACCGACCAGTTCTCGACCGACGTGCGCGAGCTCACCCTCGCCATGATCTCGATCCTCAAGGCCGGCGGCCTCGGCTCCGGCGGCTTCAACTTCGACGCCAAGCTGCGCCGGCCCTCCACCGACCTCGACGACCTCTTCCACGCCCACATCGGCGGCATGGATGCCTATGCCCTGGCCTTCAAGATCGCCCGCCGCATCCTTGCCGAGGGCAAGTTCGAGCAGTTCGTGGCCGACCGCTACTCCTCCTACGACACCGGCTACGGCAAGGACATCGAGAAGGGCAAGGCCACCTTCAAGTCGCTCGAGAAACTCGTCCTCACCAAGCTCGGCGAGCCCACCCCCAGGTCCGGCAAGCAGGAGTATCTCGAAAACCTCCTCATGCAGTATCTGCACGGTTGATTTTCTTCGCGCCGGCCGGAGCCAAAACTCCGGCCGGTTGTCTTTCCGCCCGTCCCTACCCCGCCCATGAGCAGCCCGTCCGCGCCCCTTCAGGAAAGTTACCACGCCCAGCACTCCCCCTTCGGAGCCTTCGCCAGTTTCACCTGCGGGCTCGTGGATTCACCGGGCGGTTTCGGTCAGGCGCTCCGCGCCCCCGCGAAGCAGAATCTCTACATCGGTTTCAAGCGCGCATCCGACGCCAAGTGGCAGCTCCTGCCTTTCCTCACTCCGCCCAAGTCGCAGGAAGGCGCCTTCACCGGCGACACCACCGTCGTCCAGCCGCCGCGCGGCTTCGACTCGCTCCGCCCGACCGGCTACACCCGGACGCTCGGCTGGGCCAGCGATACCTGGCGCGCGGCCGACGAGCGCTTCGGCTTTTCCCTACTTTCCCCCTTCGGCGAAGTGCCCGACCCGGCGAAAATGAAACGCGCCGCCGCGCGCTTCCATCTCGCGCCGCTCGTCAACGGCTGGATCGAATTCGACAACCGCGCCGGCCGCGCCCCCGTCGAGCTCGTCTTCGGTGTCGGCGTCGGTGACGACACCCTGCGGCCGCTCGCAGACACCGCGCCCGCGCTCGCCGGTTTCGCTTCCGGCCGGGCCTTCGGCTACGCGACCAAACCCGGCCGCGGCGTCGCCCTCAAGCAGGGCTTCGACATCCTCAGCCCAAAGTTTCTCGATTACCGCGGCCTGCACGTCATCGCCGGCGAATCGGCGCTCGTTTTCACCGTGCCCGCCGGACAGCGGAAACGATTCCCGCTCGTCCTGGGTTTCTACACCGCCGGACCGGTCACCGCCGGCCTGACCGCGGACTACGCCTTCACGCGGTTCTTCCGTGATCTTGAAGACGTCCTGGCCCACGGCTTGGCGGAGTTCTCCCGCTACGAACGCCTCGCCGCGCAGCGCGACCGCGAGCTCGCGCGCAGCAAGCTCGACGCCGACCAGAAATTCCTGATCGCCCAGGCCACACACAGCTACCTCGGCAGCACCGAGCTGCTCTGGCACAAGGGCAAGCCGCTCTGGGTCGTCAACGAGGGCGAATACCGCATGGTGAACACCTTTGACCTCACGGTAGACCACCTGTTCTTCGAGCTGGAGTGGCAGCCGTGGGCCGTGCGGGACACGCTCGACCTCTTCGTCCGCCGCTACAGCTACCGCGACCAGCACGGCCTCTCCTTCACGCACGACATGGGCGTGAACAACTTCTTCACCCCGCCCGGCCGTTCTAGCTACGAGTGCGACAACCAGGAGGGCTGCTTCTCGCACATGACGATGGAGCAGCTGCTCAACTGGGTGCTCTGCGCCTGCACCTACGCCGCGCACACCGGCGACCGCGCCTGGCTGCGCGCCAACCGAAAAATCCTTCTCGCCTGCGCCGACAGCCTGCTCCGCCGCGACGATCCCGATCCGGCGAAGCGCGACGGCCTGCCCAAACGCGACTCCGACCGCGTCGGCCATGGCGCCGAGATCACCACCTACGACAGCCTCGATGTCTCCCTCGGACAGGCGCGCAACAACCTCTACCTTTCCGTGAAAGCCCTCGGCGCCTGGGTGCTCCTTGAGCGCACCTTCGCCACGCTCGGGCTCAAGTCGGACTCCGCCACGGCCCGCGCCACCGCCGATCTCCTGGCCCGCACCCTCGCCACCAAGTTCGAGGAAACCACCGGCTTCTTCCCCGCGGTTTTCGAGAAGAACAACCGCTCCCGCATCCTCCCCGCCGTCGAGGGCTTCGTCTACCCGCTCTTCCTCGGCTACACCGACGCCACCGCCCCGACCGGCCGCTTCGCCCCGCTCTTTGCCCGGCTCCACCAGCACCTCGACCAGGCCCTGCGGCCCGGCGTCTGCCTCGACGGCACCACCGGCGGCTGGAAGATGAGCAGCACCAGCACCAACACCTGGTTCTCCAAGATCGCGATCGCCCAGCACGTTGTCCGCTCCCTCTTCCCCTCGGCCCTGAACGACACCGCTCGCGCCGCCGACCGCGTCCACGCCAACTGGCAGCGCACGCCCGGCTGCGGCAAGGACGCCATGTGCGACCAGATCCGCAGCGACTCCGGCGAAGCCTGCGGCAGCCGCTACTACCCGCGCGGCGTCACCGCCTGCCTCTGGCTCCGCGAGTAACCCCGCCCTTTTCCGCCCGTCACCACCCCTCAGCCCCATGAGCGAATCCGTCCAACCCAACCAGAAACTCTCCTTCATCGAGAAGGCCGGCTTTAGCGCCGGTGATGCCGCCGCGAACTTCGTGTTCATGTCGATGGTGCTCTTCCAAACGAGCTTCTACACCGACGTCTTCGGCCTCTCCGCCAGCGCCGCCGCCGCTATCCTCCTCTGGCCCCGCCTCTGGGACGCCGCGTTCGATCCCATCATGGGCATCATCGCGGACCGCACGAACACGCGCTGGGGCAAGTTCCGCCCCTGGGTCCTCTGGACCTCCCTGCCGTGGGCCGTCGTCATGATCCTCGCCTACACCACCCCGCAGGGCTGGAGCATGGGCGCGATGATCGCCTGGGCCGGCATCACGAACACCATCCTGATGACGCTCTACTCGATGAACAACATGCCGTATTCCGCTTTGGGCGGCGTCATGACGGCCGACCTCAACGAGCGCACCAAGCTCAACTCCTATCGCTTCATCTCGGCCAACATCGCGCAGTTCATCGTCGGCGGTCTCACGCTCCCGCTCGTCGCCAAGTTCGCCGTCGGCCACGACAAGCAGCACGGCTGGCAGGTGACGATGACGATCTGGGCCGTCCTCTGCTTCTTCCTGTTCCTCGTGACCTTTTTCACCACCAAGGAGCGCATCCAGCCCGTCGTCGAGACCAAGTCCTCACCCAAGCAGGACTTCCTCGATCTGTTGAAGAACAAGCCGTGGATCGCGCTGTTCATCTACACGGGCTTCCACTTCGCGATGCTCACCTTCCGCGGCGGCGCCCACTACAACTACTACCACCAATACGCCGACAAGGGCGCGATGTTCGACTGGGTCGCACAGTTCGGCCTCACCACCCCGGACATGGCCCCCACCGGCAGTCTCGCCGACTGGCTGGGCTACATCGTCCACGGCACCCGCGAAACCGCCACCAACGCCGCCGACGTGTTCAACAGCATCGTCAACATGATCGGCACCGGCACCACGATCATCTTCATCATGCTGTCCACGGGGCTGTCCGGAAAGTTCGGACGCAAGAACGTCGCCCTCGTCTGCTTCTCGCTCGCCGCCGTGAATGCCTTTGCGATGTATTTCCTCCCGCCCGACGCCACCTGGGGCATGGTCACCCTCGCCGTCACCGGCTCCATCGTTTACGCCCCGACCTGCGCCATCATGTGGGCCATGTATGCCGACGCCGCCGACTACTCCGAATGGCAGACCGGCCGCCGCTTCACCGGCATGGTCTTCGCCACCATCGGCTTCTCCCTGAAGTCCGGCCTCGCCCTCGGCTCGGCCTGCCTGCTCTGGATTCTCGCCGGTTTGTGGGGTTACGAAACCCACCTGCCCTCCGCGCCCAACGCCATCGCCGGCTTCCGCGCCTGCTCCAGCATCGTTGTCGGCTTCCTGTTTTTGGGCTGCGTGATCTCCGTCGCCTTCTGCGGCCTGAACAAGAGCACGACGCTGCAGATGTCCGCCGAACTCGCCGAGCGCCGCCGCAAGGCCCAAGCCGGCACCTGATCCGGTCGCGGGCGCCGTTCCCGCTCACCTCCATGAAACTGTTTCGCT
>JAUPWC010000547.1 GCA_030916665.1 Verrucomicrobiota bacterium | reverse complement strand
CGCTGGTGTAGTCCGGGTTGTCCGGCAAAGTGGGGAAGAGCCGGACGACGGCGTTCCGGAACGCGTCGACGAACGCGTCGACCCGGTCATCGGGCACCAGCACGTAGTCCGGCGCCACGACGAGTGCGGCCGAGGAAATTTTCTCGCGCAGCTCGGCCTCGGCGCGCAGGCGGGCCTGCTGCTGCTCGGCGGCGAGAGCGCGGTGGTGGGCGTCGCGTTCACGCAGGAGGAGCCAAGTCGAGGTGCCGAGGCCGGCGATCAGCACCGCGGCCACGGCGCCGCCGGCGGCGAAGACGACGCGGTTGCGGCGCACCAACTTCTGGAAACGATAGAGGCGGCTGGGGGGGCGGGCCATCACGGGCTCGTTGTTGAGGTGGCGCTGGATGTCCAGGGCCAGACCGTTGGCGGTCTCGTAGCGCCGGCTCCGGTCCTTCTCCAGGCACTTCATGACGATCCAGTCGAGATCGCCGCGGACCGCCGGCGCCAGCCGGTGCGCCTCCGCCTGACGTTCAACGGCGGTGCGGCTCAGATCCGCGGCGGACAGGGCCGCCAGCCGGCCAGACGGGCGGGCAGGTTCCTTTTCGCGGAGGATGCGGCGCATCTCGTCGAGGCCGCCTTCGAGCAACTGGCGGCCGTCGAAGGGGGTGAGGCCGGTGAGCAGCTCGTAGAGGAGCACGCCGAGGCTGTAGATGTCGCTGCGGGTGTCGGTGTCGAGGTTGGTCACGTCCGTCTGCTCGGGGCTCATGTAGGCGGGCGTGCCGATGAGCTGCGCGTAGGCGGTGAAGAGCAGCCGGTCGGCGAGGCGCGCCTCGGTGGCCTTGGCGATGCCGAAGTCGATGACCTTGGGCACGGGCACGCCGTCCTGCGGCGAGACCATGATGTTGGACGGCTTGATGTCGCCGTGGATGATGCCCTTCTGGTGGGCGTGCTGAATCGCGTGGCAGACTTGGACGAAGAGATCGAGGCGCGCGCGCAGGCTGAGCCGGTGTTCGTTGCAATAAGCGGTGATTTTCACGCCCTGCACCAGCTCCATCACGAAGTAGGGCGGACCGCGGTCCGTGGCGCCGGCATCATAGACGCGGGCGATGTTGGGGTGATCCATCAGGGCCAGCGCCTGTCGCTCGGCCTCGAAGCGGGCGATGACGCTGCGCGTTTCCATGCCCAGCTTGATGATCTTCAGGGCGACCTGACGGCGAACGGGCTCCTGCTGCTCGGCGCGATAGACGGCGCCCCAGCCGCCCTCGCCGATCTTTTCGAGCAGCTTGTAACGGCCGATCAGGCAGCCGATACGCTCCTCGCCGGCGGCGGAATTTTCGCGTGGCGCCGGGGCGGTGGCCTGCTGGTGCAGCGCGCGGGTGCATTCGGCGAAGAAACCGTCCGCGTCGTTCTCGGCCGCGAGCAGATTTTCCAAGCGGTGGCGCATCGCCGGATCGCCCGCGCAGGCGCGGTCGAGCAGCGCGGCGCGCTCGCCGGGGTCGGCGAGCAGGCGGGCGTCGCCGAAAATTTCCTCGTCCGTCCGGGTTTCGTGCTGATTCATCGCGTTGGCGATAGATACATGCGCGGTTGGGGCGGCAAAGCCGACAGGCGCAGGCGGCGTAAGCCTAGTTTTGGGCGCGGATGCTCTGGAACAGCCACGCCTTGGCGTAGGCCCAGTGGCGCTCGACCGTGCGCTCCGTCACCGCGAGGGCTTCGGCCACCTCTTGGTTGGTCCGTCCGCCGAAGAATTTCATCACTACGACCCGGGCTTTTTCGGGGTCCTCGAGGTGCAGGCGTTCCAGCGCGTCGTTCATGAGCAGGATTTTTTCGTCGGGGCTGGCCGCGGCCAGTTCGATGCCGTCCATGTCCACCCGCACCTGGCCGCCGCCACGTTTCAGGCGGGCTTTGCGGCGGGCATTTTCGACAAGGATGCGGCGCATGGCCTCGGCGGCGGCACCGAAGAAGTGGGCGCGGTTCTGCCAGCGAGGCTGTCCCGAACCGGTGACGCGCAGCCACGCCTCGTGCAGGAGTGCGGTGGGTTGCAGGGTCTGGCCGGGGGTTTCGCGGGCCATCTGGGCGGCGGCCTGCCGGCGGAGGTCCTGATAGACGAGCGGCAGCAGTTCCTCCGAGGCATGCGCCTCGCCGCGTTCGACGGCATGCAAAAGCTGCGTGATCTCACTCATGGCGGCGGTCCGGGGGTGACGGCGCGGGCGTGGGTAACGGGGTGGGGGTGCCGGGATGGCGCGGATAATGTGCCGTTGCCGGGGCAGACGGTCAACCGGCACCGCGGGGAAAGACGTATGACAGTTAGATAAATCGTGCCAGCCGGCACCGTCAGGCCGCGGCGACGCCGGCCATCAGGCGCATGAGGGCGGCTTCACTGAAGGCGGCGCGCGCGACTTCACCGGCGATATGGCCTTCGCGCATCACAAGAATGCGGCGGCAGAGGCCGATCAATTCGGGCAATTCGGACGACACGACCAGCAGGGCTTTGCCTTCGCAGGCGAGTTCGTCGAGCAGCTGGTAGATCTCGGCCTTGGCGCCGACGTCGACGCCGCGCGTCGGCTCGTCGATGAGCAGGACGTCGCAGGAACGCGCCAGCCACTTGGCGAGGGCGATCTTCTGCTGGTTGCCGCCGCTCAGGCCGGCGGTGATGGATTCGAGTGACGGGGCCTTCACGCGGAGGCGCTGCGTGTATTTCGCGGCGAGCGAACGCTCGTTGGCGCGGTTGACCCAGCCGAGACGGCTCAGCGCGGGCAGGGCGGCGAGGGCGGTGTTCTCGCGGCAGTTGAGACCGAGCACGAGGCCCTGGCGCTTGCGGTCCTCGGGCACGAGGCCCACGCCGGCGGCGAGCGCGGCGTCCACAGAGCCGAGGGGCAGGAGTTTGCCGTCCACCGTGACCTTGCCGGTGGCCGACGGGTCGAGGCCGAAGACGGCCTGCACGGTCTCGCTGCGACCCGCGCCGACGATGCCGGCGATGCCGACGATCTCACCGGCGCGCACGGACAGGTCGATGCCGGAGAACTTGCGGGGCGACGCGAGGCCCTCGGTGCGCAGGCGTTCCTCGCCGAGCGGCTTCGCGATATGATTGGGCGTGGCGATCAGCAGCTCGCGGCCGATCATCTGCGTGACGACGCGGTGCGGGGTGGTCTCGCTGATTTTTTCCGTGGCGACGTGTTTGCCGTCGCGCAGCACCGTGATGTTGTCGCAGAGGGCGAAGAGTT
>JAUPWC010000546.1 GCA_030916665.1 Verrucomicrobiota bacterium | reverse complement strand
CGATCCCGACGTGAAGGCGCTCCTGCGCATGGCCGTGGTGTGGAACGTGCCCGTGGCCTGCGACCGCGCGACCGCGGATTTCCTGATCTCCTCGCCGCTCATGCACGGCGAATACGACCGCCTGGTGCCCGACTACGAGGCCTACGCGAAACGCAGTCTGGCCGTGGAAATCAAAGCGTCGGGGAAGGGGGCGAAGGGGAAGGAGTAGAGCTGATCGGGTCCTTGTAGGGTCGCCACAGGCGACGACCCTGCGGCCCAGACGGCCAGTCGGAGACCGGCCTGCTCAACCCGCGTCTTCGTTTGAGTAAACGGCCGAGACGTCGTCCTCGTTGTCGAGGGCTTCGTGGAGTTTTTCGAGCGATGCAGCGGTGGCGGCATCCACGGGGACGGTCGTCGTGGGAATGTAGGCGATCTCGGCGGACTCGGGCTTGAGGCCGGCCTTTTCCAGCGCGTGGGCGACCTTGTCGAAAACGTGCAGGTCGCAGCGCACCTCGTGGCCCTGCTCGGTGGTGATGACATCGTCGGCGCCGGCCTCGAGGGCGATTTCCAGCAGCTTGTCGTCGGCGATCTGTTCCTTGGAAATCAGGAACTGGCCGGCGTGGAGAAACTGGAAGGCGACGGCGCCGTTCTGCGCGAGGTTGCCGCCGTGATTGGCGAAGAGGGAACGTACGATTTGGGCGGTGCGCTGCTTGTTGTCGGTTGTGGCCAGCACGACGAAGGCGACGCCGCCCGGGCCGTAGCCCTCGTAATGGAGCTCCTCGAAGACGACCCCGGGCAGTTCGCCGGTGCCCTTCTGGATGGCGCGGTCCACGTTTTCGGCGGGCATGTTGGCCTCGCGGGCCTTGAGCAGGAGCGTGCGGAGCCGGGCGTTGCCGCCGGGATCGCCGCCGCCGGCCTTGGCGGCCATGGTGATGTCACGGGAGAGCCGCGAGAAGACCTTGCCCTTGCGCGCGTCGGTCACGGCCTTGAGCCGCTTCACCTTGGACCATTTGTTGTGGCCGGCCATTCGAGGGAAGTAGCGAGTAGTGAGTAGCGAGTAGAGGTGAGCGCGGGGGATGCTCGCTACCCGCTACTCACTACTCGCTACTTTCATTTCTTCTTTTTCGGCGTGACGTTCTTTAAACCGCCGGCCGCGGGTTTGGCCGCGCCGCCGTTGTTGATGGGCAGGTCGGGCTCGGGCATGCGGTTGATGATCATCTGCTGGCCGATGGTGAAGAGACCGTTGATGGTCGAGTAGAGGGCGAGACCGGCGGCGAAGGTGTAGCAGAAGAGCGTGAAGATCCAGGGCATGATCTTGAACATGGTCTGCTGCGCCGGATCGGCGGTCGGCGTGGGCGTGAGCTTCATCTGGAAGATCATGGTCGCGCCCATGAGGAGCGGCATGATGTTGAGCGGCAGATCGAGACCGGGGATGCGCCACACGGTGTCGGCGGCCGAGAGGTCGGTCACCCACAGGAAGCCCGCGAAGCGCAGGTCGGAGGCGCTCTGCAGCATGGCGAAGAAGCCGACGAAGAACGGGATGGTGATGAGGATCGGAATGCAGCCGCCGACGGGATTGACCTTGTTCTCCTTGAAGATGCGGAGGGTCTCGGCCTGCATCTTCTGGGGGTTGTCCTTGTATTTCTCGCGGAGGGCCTGCATGTGCGGCTGGAGCTTGGCCATGCGCTTGGCGGACTTGGAGGCGGCGAGGGTGAGCGGCAGGAAGACGATTTTCAGGGTGAGGGTCGTGATGACGATGGCCCAGCCCCAGGCCCATTCGGGTGAGACGTGGGCCACCAGGCTGTGCACCCAGTTCATGATCGTGAGCAACAGCGGGGCGAAGAAGCCGGAGAGGAAGATCTTGTTGAAGAAGAAGGAGTCGAACTGCATGACCTTCTCCTCGCCGTGCTTGAAGATGTCGCCGTTGCCGAGGCGCTTGTATTCCTTGGGGCCGGCGTAGTAGTCGGCACCGAGGGTCGAGGCGGCGCCGGCGGCGAGCGGCTTCAGCTCGAACTCGGCGTAACCGGTGACGCCGTAGAGGCGTTTGTCGTCGGCCGGCGCGCGGGGGTCGAGTTTCACGCGCTCGGCGCGCACACCGCTGCCCGGCTGGTCGGGCGTGAGGATCATGCAGAAGAACTGATTCTTCACCGTGGCCCAGGTGATGGCGGAGGGGCGCTCAATGAACGCCGGTGGGCTGCCGTCCTTCATGCCGATCCAGCTGAGCAAACCTCCGCCCTCGAGGTCGCTGCGGGCGATGAAGTGGGTGTCCTCGCCGTCGCCATAGCCGGTGTTAAGATACATGCCGTAGTCGGCGGCGTTGAGCGGCGTGGCGGTGCCAAGGTTGAACACGGCCTTGGGCAGGACCTGCGCGGCGTCAGTGATGTTGCGGAAGGTGGTTTCGTGGCGGACGTGGTAGTCGTCGCGGCCGGCTTCCTGGGCGAGCGAGTAGCGGCGGGTGATCTCGAGTGTCGGCGTGGTGGCGCGATAGACGGCCTCGGTGTCGGTCTTGGAGACCAGCGTGTAAGTCGTGTGGCGGTCGGCGCCGGGGAAATCCGTCAGGCTGAGGGCCGGGGCGGCGCGCACGGCGTTGAGCGTGTAGAGCCCGGGCTGGCCTTGGATGGCGAGATGCTGCTTGAGCGCGATGTGCTCGATGGCGCCGCCGTGGTTGGTCAGCGTCACGATCATCACGTCGTTGGCGAGCGTGACGGTTTCGGCGAGGCCGAGCGCGGGGGTGGAAACGGGACCGGCAGCCGGACCGGTGGCGGTGGTCGTGGCATCGGGTGCGGCGACCGGCGTGGTGTCGGCGGCGGGGGTCGCGGTGGATTCGACGGGGGCGGGCGTGAGGGGCAGCGGGGCTGCGGGCTTGGGAGCGTATTTCGCGCTGAGAATCATGCTCACCACTGCGGCGACAAGCAGCAGCACACCGATGGTCGTGTTCTTTTTATCCATGAAGAAAAGGGGTCAGGAGGCGGAAACTTTGGAGCAGACAGGCCGGCGGCGCGGCGGGACGGAATCTTCGCCGCCCGGGTGCCAGGGACCGCATTTGGCAAGGCGCACCACAATCAGGCCGACACCGGCGAACAGGCCGTGTTCGCGCAGCGCCTCGCGGGCGTAGTGCGAGCAGCTCGGGGCGAAGCGACAGCCGCAGGTGGGGTTCAGCACGACCAGGGCCGGGGACAGCGTGCGCTGGTAGAGCCAGATCGCAGCGTCGAGCAGGCGGACGGGCAGGTGCAGGAGCCACGCGGTTGTCACTCTGAGCGAAGCGAAGAGTCCAGAGGCCGGAGTTGCCCGGATGGCTGGATCCTTCGCTTCGCTCAGGATGACACGATGGTCGGGATCAGGCATTTTTCGGGGGCGTTGCCGGCAGTCTGCCGCAGGCGTGGACAAAACGTTGCGCGGCTTCGGCGAATTCCAGGCGGAGCAGGACGCCGCGGGCGGTCAGGACCAGATCGACGCCGGGCGGCACGAGGTGCTGGTGGCGGCGGTAGAGCTCGCGGAGGCGGCGCTTGGCCCGGTTGCGGTGGACCGCGTTGCCGACAGAGGCCCGGGAGGCGACCACACCCACACGGACGGACTTGGCGGATTCATCCGCAGACCGGATGCGCCAAGTCAGCTGAAAGGCCCCGCAATCCATGCGGCGGCCCAGCTCACGGACGGCGCGGAAGTCACTGTTGCGCCGCAGGCGCTGCCCGGCGCGGAGACGCATGATCAGACGACGGTCAGGCGCTTGCGGCCTTTGCGACGGCGGGCGGCGAGGACTTTGCGGCCGCCGCGGGTGGCCTTGCGGGCACGATAACCGATCTTGCGGGCGCGTTTCTTGCGGTGCGGGCGGAATGTAGGCTTCATGGTTTTATGGCAAAAAGAGGGTCAGATTCGCCGGGGGGCAGGGGGGGTGTCAAGCGAGAGCTTTTGGGGGTGGTGGCAGGGTTTGAATGCCCTGAAAACCGGCCGGCGCAAGCTCCCGGCCGTCTTCGCCATGGCTTCCGCGGTCGCCCAAGCGCTATGGCGGACAAGTCGGCGCGCCTTTTGGTTCATCATGGGCGCAAAACTAGCACAGGCCGTTGCTCCGGGCTGTTACTTTCTCGCCTCGCGTTTCCGATGTGAACAGCCTGCGCACAAATAGTTTTTGCGTCCAGGCGCCGCCATCGCGACCTTGGGCGCATGGCCGAGTCATGCCGTCAACCGACCCGTTCACCGGACACCCCTCCCACCTCGAAGGCCCCCGCCTCCCCGGCGCGGAAGGATGGTCCGCTGTTCTGGACGGTCACGGGCAACGACTTCGGGCGCTCGATCAGCTGGGCGAAAAAGCAGCCGAATGCTCTTTCGCACCACATCAGGACCGCGGCCTCGTCCTCGCCCAGGAAGACGAAGTAGGTCTGCTGGAGTTGGCGGAGGAACGCTGGCGTGAGCTGGGGGAGGCCATCCGCCGGTTCCGGGCGTGTCTGCCGTTGGTGCGGCTGGAGGATTTCGGTTTCGATTCGGAGTCGGAGGACCCCTTTGAGTCCAACACCGCTCGCCTGCGCCGGATTGGTGGCGGAGTCGAGGCGCTGGCCTATGCCGACACCCAGGACTCGGTCTATAAATTCTTCCTGTTCCGCGAGGGCGGCGACGTGGGGGCGACCTTCGCCTTCGCCCGCGGGGAGGGCGAGGTGCTGCACGCCACCGCGGTGCCGGGCAGCTACCGGCGGCTTTTCGAGAAGCTGCGCCTGACCCACCAGATCGGCATGCCGACGGAGATCGCCGGCATCACGCCCGAGGGCGTGGTCGTGGCGAAACAGACCTTCGGCCGCATGCTGCCCGAGCAGACCGACGTGTCGGGGCTCGACCCGGCGCGCTTCATCCCGATTCCCTCGCGGTTTCTGCGCGCCGACCGCGACCACCCGCGGCTGGCCTTCTTTGACGGCAACCCCTGGCTCGTGGCCGACACGCACGATCGCAACATCGTCGTGGCGGCGGACGGCTCGTGGCGCGTGATCGATCTCGTGGCCGCCCCGTTGCCGCCGGAATGGCTCGGCGTGATGCCGCTGTTTGCCGACTGGATCGAACGCGCCCGGCACAATCCGCACGCGGAAATCCTCGCGGCGGTGAACGACGACGAACTATGAGCGCGCCGTCCCCGTCCGGCCCCAACCCCGCGTCCGTGTCGCTGCCCTGGTGGCGCAACCATGGCTTCCTGCTCGGGCTGGTCGGCGCGGTCCTGCTGGCCTTTTTGATTCCCGAACCGGGCGCACGCGGCGGGGCCTTGCAGCCGGACATCGTGAACAACGGCGGCATCGCGCTGATCCTCTTCCTGCAAGGATTGTCGCTCGCCGTGGAGAAGATCAAAAGCGGCGCCGGCAACTGGCGGCTGCACGGGCTGATCCAGGGCTACACGTTCGGGATCTTCCCGCTCGCCGGACTCGCGCTCAACGCCCTGACCGCGATTTTCTGGCCGGGCCAGCCCGAGGCGATCCGGCAGGGATTTCTCTACCTCTGCGTGCTGCCCTCGACGATCTCGACGTCGGTCGTGCTGACGGCGGTCGCTCGCGGCAACACGGCCGGTGCGCTCTTCAACGCCGCGCTCTCAAACATCGTCGGCGTGATCGCCACCCCGCTGCTGGTGCAGCTGCTGATGAACCGCACCGGTCAGTCCGGCCCGATCGGGCCCCTGCTTCTCAAGATCACGCTGCTCACGCTCGTGCCCTTCGCGCTCGGCATGCTGTTGCGTCCGCGGCTGGCCGCGTGGATCGACGCGCGCAAGGCCTGGGTCGCGCGGATCAGCAACACCGTCATCCTCTTCATCGTCTATACCGCGTTCTGCGATTCCGTGCAGGAGCGCATCTGGGCCATGCATGGCCTCACGCTGACCCTGCAGGTGCTGGGCGTGACGGTCGGCCTGTTCGGCGTGATGTCGGGGCTCGTCTTCGCGACGTGCCGGTGGCTGCGGCTCGGCCGCGAGGACCGCATCACCGCCTATTTTTGCTCGGTGAAGAAGACGCTCGCGATGGGCGTGCCGCTGGCGGTGCTGATTTTCGGCGAACGGGCGGACTTGCCGCTGATTTTGCTGCCGATCATGTTTTATCACCCGGTGCAGCTCTTCTTCAACGGCCTGCTGGCGGGCCGCTGGGCGCGGGAGAAAGGATGAACCCGGCGCAAGCGCCGACTCCATAGACCGCACATACGACTCGCCCGTTCAGCCCTTCTTGTCGCGGTCAATGAAGGCGAGGACGTTTTCGGCCTGCTTGTCGGTCACGCCGGTGTCCTTGTAAACGATCTTGCCGCCCTTGATGACGTAACACTCGCGCGAGGCGAACATCATGGCGCTCTGGCCGAAGGCCTTCACGACCTTCTTCTCGGTGTCCGCCAGCAGCGGGAAGGGAAAATTGTTGGTCTCCTTGAACTTTTTCTGCGCCTCGACGCCGTCGGTGCTCACGCCGACGACGGCGGCGCCGCGTTTGGTGAGTTCGGCACTGGCATCGCGGAGCGAGCAACCCTGCTTGGTGCAGCCGCCGGTCAGCGCCTTGGGGTAGAACCACACGACGGTGTAGGTGTTCTTCGCATAGACGTCGCCGAGGTTGAGCGTCTCGCCCGAGTCGGTGACGGCGGCTACGACCGGGGCGTCGGCGCCGACCGCGAGCGAGTCGGCGAAGGCGGAGTTCCAGAGGGCGAGCAGGGCGGAGAGCATGAGGAAAGAGCGTAGGGGTTTCATGGAACGCAGAGGCTAGCCACGCGCCGCGGATTGGCAAATTTTCACGAAAAACCGCCGCGGGACAGAAAGAACGGCGCCAGGTTCCGGGTTCCCAGCTAAAATTTTGCCAAAAACCCCTCCGAAGGAACCGCGCCGCCCGCTTGGTGTTTCTGGGGGGTGTCGCTCGCGACCCATGTGCGGACGGCACTACCAACCAACACCACCATGAAACAGACCAATACCCTCAAGCACCTCCTCCTGACGGCAGCCCTCGCGGCCGGCCTCGCCACCGTGGCGCGAGCCGACGACAGCGTGCCGCCCGCCGACCAGACCGCGCCGGCCGCCGGCGACTTCACCCTGCTCGGGCAGACCTACGGTACGCTGACCTACAGCTACATCAATCTCGACGGCACGTCGGTGCACGCCGACAGCTACGCGTTCGAGGTCAACCAGCCCCTCGCCGAAAACATCGACGGCGTGTTTGGCTATGAATACTCGCAGACCGGCAACATCGCCGGCTCCCGCGTGAAGCAGCAGGTGCTGTCCGCCGCCGTCCGCGCCTTCAGCCGCAGCTACGCCTGGGGCAAGCCCTTCGCCGAGGCCGGTGTCGGTTACGCCCGGAGCCGCCTCGCCGGCGACAGCGACGACTCCTTCGTCTGGTCGCTCGGCATCGGTGCCGAGCTCCGGGTGTCGGCCCGCGCCACCGTGACGCCCTACGTGCGCTACGCGGACGCGCCCGACTTGGCCGGCAGCGGCGCGTTCAATTTCGGCGCGCGCGGCAGCTACTGGATCGACAGCCTCTGGGCGGTGACCGCCGGCTTCGAGGTGGACGACGACAAAAATACCGCGTTCACCGTCGGAACAAACTTCCGCTTCTGATTTCCCAGAGGGGAGTCCGCCGCAGGGCGGATACTGAAAGTGTGTGCAATGGGCCGCGGCGCAGGGGTGCGCCGCGGCCCCTTATTTTTGCCGCAGATGTTTGGCCACCCAGGCGGAGGCGAACTGGGTGGCGATCACGGAAAACGTGAAGAGGTAGAGGCCAAAGCCGATGCGGATCTCGGCCACGGCGGCGGATTTCATCGCGACGATCAGGATGGCGACGACGAACACGTCGAGCATCGACCATTTGCCGAGCGACTCGACCCAGCCGTGCAGGCGGCGGACGCGCGCCAGGTCGTGCTCCCGCTCCAGCCAGATGACGGCCAGCAGGCCGAGCTTCACGCAGGGGAAGACCAGCGTGAACAACGTGAGGATCGTGAAGAGGAAATACTCGCCCTCGCGGAAAAGGGTGAAAATGCCACCCACGACGGAGATGCCGTCGTGGAAGAGCCAGAACTTGGTGACCTTGAAAAAAGGGAAGAACACGCCTGTGCCGAACAGCAGCAGCGCCGCAGTGATCAGCAATGGAATGGCGCGGTGCGAGAACGGCGTGGATTCGGGCATGCGGAAATCTGTGGGGCGGCGCCGGCAGGCCGCCACCACGAAAAACCCGTTCTCGGCTCAGATGTAATACATCTCGCCGGGCGCTTTGGTGGCGAGCTGGTCGAGGGTGTAGCTCTTGAGCTTGGTGGCGAGGCTGTCGCGCACTTCGTGCCAGACCTGCTTGAGGCGGCGGCCGCTCTGGCCGGCGAAGTTGCCGCTGAGGCCGAGAAATTCCCCCTCCACGGCGAGCATGATGTCGTGGAGCGAAATTTCCTCCGGCGCACGCGCGAGGCGGTAGCCGCCGAGGTTGCCGCGGCGGCTGGTGATGAGGCCGTGCGTGCGGAGTTTGCCGAGGATCTGCGCCAGAAAGTTCGCGGGCACCGCCTCGGTGCGCGCGAGGTGGTCGATCTGCGCCAGCTCGCCCGAGCTTTCCAAGCGTGCGAGCTCGGCCATCACGCGGCAGGCATAATCGACTTTGACGGAGATCTTCACGGGATAGGGGGTTTGCTGTAGGAGCGGCGTCAGATCGCGTAGTCGGTGTTTTCGGGCCGCACGAGCTCGGTGGGAGCCAGCAGCATGCCGGCGGCGACGGTGGCATTGGTGCCCTGCTCGATCAGGATGAAGGAGCCGGTGAGACGGTTGGTGGCGTAACCGTCGTAGAAGAGCGGCTTGGCGGTGCGGATGCGGATCTCGCCGAGGTCGTTCATCGCCAGCTCGGCGGGGGCGGGATTGGCCTCGAGGGTCTCCATGTCGAGGCGGCTCTCGATCTCGGTGACGATCGCCTGCACGGTGCTCGTCGTGTGCTTGAGGAAGTATTTCTTGCCGCGCTGAAGGGCACGCGGGTGCATCCAGCAGACCTTGGCGTGCAGCTCGGTGGCGCCGCCGGGCAGGGCGTCGAGGCCGACGAGCATGCTGCCACGGCTCACGTCCACGTCGTGCTCGAGCACGACCGACACGGACTGCGGGCAGAAAGCCTCGTCCACGGAACCGTTGTAGGTGTGGATCTCCTTCACGGTGGAGACCACGCCGCCGGGCAGGGCCATGACCTTCTGGCCGACCTTGACGATGCCGCCGGCGATCTGGCCGCTGAAGCCGCGGAAGTCATGGAGACGCTGGTCGGTGGGGTTGTTCGGACGGTTGACCCACTGCACGGGCAGGCGGAAGCCGTTCAGGTTGTGGTCGCTCGCGATATGGACGGTCTCGAGGTGAGCGAGCAGGGTGGGGCCGGCATACCAGGGCGTGTGCTTCGAGGGCTCGACGACGTTGTCGCCGTTGAGCGCGCAGAGCGGGATGAACTTCACGTCCTTGATGTCGAGGCGGGGCAGGAACTCCTCGAACTGGGCGCGGATCTCGTTGAAGCGCGCCTCGCTCCAGTCCACGAGGTCCATCTTGTTGACGGCGACGACGAGGTGCGGAATGCGCAGGAGCGACGCGATGGCGGTGTGGCGGCGGCTCTGCTCGATCACGCCGAGGCGGG
>JAUPWC010000545.1 GCA_030916665.1 Verrucomicrobiota bacterium | reverse complement strand
CCGTTTCGACACGAAGACCCGCCTGCTCGGCGCGATCTTCTTCCTGCTGCAGCGCGGCGTGCAGAGCGGCATCACGATCTACGCCCCGGCGATCATTCTCTCCACCGTCCTGGGCTGGCCGCTCAAGCTCACGATCGTCGTGATCGGCGTGGTGGTCATCGTCTACACCGTGACCGGCGGCAGTGCGGCGGTGAACCTCACGCAGAAGTGGCAGATGGCCGTGATCTGGATCGGCATGCTCTCGGCCTTCGGCATCCTGCTCGCCCGCCTGCCCGACCACGCCACCGCCATCGCCGGAACGATGGGTAAGCTCGAGGCGGTGGACTGGTCGCCCGATCCCGACAAGCGCTACACCTTCTGGAGCGGCCTGCTCGGCGGGTTCTTCCTCTCGCTGTCCTACTTCGGCACCGACCAGTCGCAGGTGCAGCGCTACATCGGCGGCGCCGCGCTGCGCGAGGGCCGCCTCGGCCTGATGTTCAACGCCGTGCTCAAGATCCCAATGCAGTTCTTCATCGTGATGCTCGGCGCGCTGCTCTTCGTGTTCTACCAGTTCACGCCCGGCTCGCCCGTCGTGTTCAACCAGGCCGCCTGGGCGCAACAGGCCGCGGGTCCGCATGCCGCGGAGTTCCGCGCGCTGGAGGAACGCTACGCCGCCGCCCACGCCGATCAGCTCGCGAAGATCCAGGTCTGGACCCAGGCCCGCGCGGCCGGCGACGAATCCGCCGCCACCGTCGCCCAGGCGGCCCTGCGCGAGTCGCAGCGCGCCGTGCAGACCGTGCGCCAGGAAGCGCGCTCCGTCCTGCAGGCCGCCGCGCCGGAGGCGAAGAAGACCCGCGACTCCGACTTCGTCTTCATCACCTTCATTCTCACCCAGCTGCCCCACGGCCTCATCGGCCTGCTGCTCGCCGTGATGTTCGCCTCCGCGCTTTCCTCGAAAGCCGGCGAACTCAACGCCCTCGGCACGACCACGACGATCGACCTCTGGCGCCACTTCCGTCCGCTCGCCGAGCACGACGAGGCGCGTAACGTCCGCGCTGCGAAATGGTTCACCGCCATGTGGGGGGGCTTCGCCATCGCCTTCGCGCTGTTCGTGAGCTTCCAGGAAAATCTCATCGAGGGCCTGAACATCGTGGCCTCGATCTTCTATCCCACGCTCCTCGGCCTGTTCATCGTCGCCTTCTTCTTCAAAAAAGTCGGCGGCACCGCCGTCTTCTGGGCCGCGCTCGCCGCGCAGGCCGTCGTGCTCGGCATCTTCTTCGCCGGCAAGGCCTGGCCCGCCCACGAAATCGGCTACCTCTGGCTCAACCCCATCGGCTGCGCCGCCTGCGTGTGCTTCAGCCTGCTCTTCCAAGGCTTTCAACCGGCGAAGCCTGCCGCCTGAGCTTCTTCCCTCTTCCTTCTTACTTCCTACTTCGCCCGTGCCCTCCCCTGTCATCTGTTTCGGCCAGCAACCCTGCGGATTTTTCCCGCGGCGGTTTCTCTACGCCAAGTTCGTCACCGCGCGCCGGCTACAGGCCGAGCTCGGCGGGGAGATCGTGTTCTTCTACCACGACAGCGACCACGACCCGCGCGAGACCCAGACCACGCTCCGCCACCGCAAGACCGGCGAACCCGCGACACTGAACTTCACCTTCGCCAACAAGGTCCAGCGCAAGTGGTCGCCCCTCTACGCCAAGCGCATCCCCGCCGACTGGTCCGCCAACACCGCGCGCCAGCTCGGTGCTTACGTTCCCCCCGCCGCCACCGAGATCTTCAAACGCACCGCCGCCACCAACGTGGCCTGCGTGGCTGACTTCTGTCTGGAAATGTATCGCGGCCTCGGTCTGCTCGACGGCGTCCGCGTCGTCCGCTCCGGCGACTCCGCGGTGCGCCGTGCTGCGTGCGCTGTGGACGACTGTTTCGTGGACGTCACCCACGAGGGCGAAACCGTCCGCGCCCGCCGCATGCCCGACGGCTCCTTCGGCTTGCACGAAGGCGGCGACAAATACGTCACGCTCCCTTCCGCGGCCTTCGGCAAGGAGCAGGTCAGCCCAACGCGCGACAGCCGCCTGCGCTGGATGCAGTCGGTCATCCATTGCACCCACTACATCGCCGGCGCCGGCGAACAGGCCTACTTGAACCAGGCCGACGCCCCCGAGATCACCTTCGTGCGCCGCGACGAGATCGACCGCTCCGACGAGGCTTGGGCGGAAGTCGGCCAGTAATTCGTGGGCCAGCACGCTTGCGCGCGCCTTGCCGAAGCGCTCGCAAGCGAGCTGCCCACCCCAACAAGCCTCTATTCCCAGTTTGCACAGCTTCCGCTCCAATCCTGAGACCGGCCCCATTTTTGCGTTTTTTGTGCTTTTTGTGGCCATTCCTTCTGAGAAATTTAGCCTGCAACCATGAAGCTTGCCCCCACCCCGCCTGAACGCACTCCGCTCGTCGCCTTTGGCGCCCATCCCGATGACATCGAGTTCGGCTGCGGCGGCATCATCGTCCGCGAGACCCGCGCCGGCCGGCCCGTGCATCTCGTGGTCTGCTCGCGCGGCGAGGCCGGCACCAACGGCACTCCGGCCCAGCGCACCAAGGAAGCCGAGGCCGCCGCCAAGCACCTCGGCGCCACCCTCGAATTCCTCGAACTCGACGGCGACGCCCACCTCGAACTCAAGTCGGCCCACGCGATCAGGCTCGCCGCCGTGCTCCGCCGCGTGCGCCCCGCCCTCGTGCTCGCGCCGACCGTCGAGCCGAACCAGCACCCCGACCACTGGCGCCTCGGCACCCTCGTGCGCGACGCCACGCGCCTCGCCCGTTACGGCGGCCTGGCCGAGCTGCGCGATCTCACGCCCCACGCCATCGGCGAGCTGTTCTTCTACGCGCTCGGTCCCGGTGCCGAACCCCGCGCCACCCCGCCGGTTCTCATCGACGTGTCCGCCCCCGAAGTCATGACCGCCTGGAAGGCCGCGATGGAAGCCCACGTCACGCAGATGAAGACGCGCAACTACGTCGAGCTGCAGATCGACCGCGCGCGCGTCCACGGCCTCAACGCCGGCGTCGGCCACGCCCAGCCGCTCTGGCCCAACGACCCGCTCGTCTTCGCCTCGCTCGCCCCGCTCACCCGCGCCGCCCACAAGTTCTGAATCCACACACCGCCCAGATGCAACCCACCCCACCTGTCATCCTGAGCGAAGCGAAGGATCCAAGTGGCTTCGCGAATCATGCTGGATTCTTCGCTGTGCTCAGCATGACACGCAACGGGGGCCAAAACCGGGTCCGCGGACCGGTATTTCCCCCATGATGCCGCAGGTTTTTTTTGATTCGGCAGCATTCGTGTTCATCCGTGGTTGGTCTGAATCCTCTCCGCACCATGTCTGACCGCCCGCTCCGCCTCGGCATCATCTGCCACCCGTCCGTCGGGGGCAGCGGCATCCTGGCGTCCGAGCTCGGCGAGGAACTGGCGCAACGCGGCCACGAGGTGCACTTTATCAGCCACGCGGCACCGTTCCGCATGCCGCGCGATCATCCGCGCATCCGGTTTCACCCGGTTCAGGTCAACGACTACGACCTGTTCAAGTATCCCGACTACACGCTGCCGCTCTCGGTGAAAATCGCCGAGGTGAGCCGCGCGCACCGGCTCGACGTGCTGCACGTCCACTACGCCGTGCCCCACGCCACCGCCGCGATGCTGGCCATGTCCATGCTCCGCGCCGAGGAGCGCCCGCGGGTCATCGTCACGCTGCACGGCACCGATGTGATGCTGCTCGGCTGCGACGCCGGTTACGGTCCCGCCATCCGCCATGCGCTCGACCAGGCCGATGGCGTCACCACCGTTTCGCAGTTCCTCCAACGCGAGATCAAGGCGCATCTGGATTTCCACGGACCGGTCGAGCTCATCCCCAATTTCTTTGCCCCGCAGCCGCCCACCCGCACCCGCGACGCCGTGCGGACCGAACTCGGACTGGCGGTCGGCGAGGCGATGGTGTTGCACACTTCCAATCTCCGCCCGGTCAAACGCACCGACCTGCTGCTGCAGACCGTCGCGCAGATCCGCCCGCGCGAATCGTTCCGGCTCGTCGTGCTCGCCGGCGGCAAGGCCGGCGCCTTCCTTTCCGAAGCCGCCCAGGCCGGCCTCGCCGACCGCATCGTCGTGCGCGAAAACGTAACCGCCATCGAGGACTACCTGCACGCCGCCGACCTCGCGCTGTTCACGTCGGAGATGGAGAGCTTCTGCCTGAGCATCCTCGAGGCCATGACCTTCGAGTGCCCGAGCGCGGCCTTCGCCGTCGGCGGCATTCCCGAAGTGATCGAGCACGACCGGCACGGCCTGCTCGCCCCCTTCGGCGACACCGTCGCCCTCGCGCGCAACGTCGCGGCGCTCCTCGCCGACCCCGCCCGCCGCGCCGCCCTCGGCAAAGCCGGCCGTGAGCGCGCTACCGAGCTGTTCTCCGCCGACCGCATCGTCAGCCGGTATGTGGATTACTACCGGCAAGTGGGTATCCGAACCTGACGCATTTTTGCAGGCGTTTCTAAATTCGGTTTGCTCATTGAAGCGGAAGACCCAACCGGAGCGTTCCACTCAGCGACCATTAATCCGTGTTCCTGCCGTCATCCTGAGCCGTGCGCAGGATCCAGCTGCACCACCGCCAGCGGACATAATCTTGGATGCTTCACTTCGTTCAGGATGACGGGTTGCGCGTGGTCATGGTTCGAAGGACACGCCCTGGCAGACGGGCGGTCCTTCATGGCAGAGCGGCCAGTCGAAGACTGGCCCTACTCCGCCTTCACCAGCCGCACGCCGTAGACCGAGGCCGTGCGCGCCTTCTCCTTCGCGGCAAACTTCACCGTGAGCGTGCCGGTTGCGGTCAAGTCGGCGGGCACCGCGTAGGCCACTTCCACAAAGCGGTCGCGTGGCCCGCCCTTCAGTCCAACGGTCGCAATCACGCGGTCGTTCACCAGCAGGTCGAAACTCCGGTCGCGCTCGCCGCCGTCGTAGGTGACAATCAGCTCCAGGGGCGAGCCACCTGCCGCGGTGGCGTTGAACTTGTAGGCAAACCAGCCGGCAGCCGCATCGCGTGAGCGCCGGCCGTGCAGGGCCGAGGAGCGGGTGGCCTCGCCAGTGAAACCATGTTCGACCTCCGACTGCTGTTCGCCCGGGGCGACGAAATCCAGCGTGCGCGCCTCGAGCGCCAGCCGCACCTGCTCCGACGCCTCCAACGCGGCGACAACCTCCGGGTATTTCTCGGCCGAAACCGTGCGCCAGTAGAGCATGTAGCGCGCATCATGCACGCGGAAGAACGGCACCAGCTCCAGGCCGGCGAATGCCTGCGGCTTGATCAGGTCGGCAGCCGTGAAAACCAGCGGACGCCCCGCAACCGGCCGGATCGCTTCGGCGAGCTTTGCACCGTCGCCCACCAGCATCGGTGCGCGATCGAGCGGCAGGTAGGGGCCGGAGGAGATGTGCCCCATGCGGCCGTCGTTGGCCACGAGGCCTTCGAGGCCGTCGGTGCCGGTTTTTGCCGCGAGCACGACCGGGCCGTGCAGCACCGCGGCGTAGTCGGAGCCGTCGGGCAGGCGTTCGAGCGTCGTGCGCATCGGCAGCGCGACCGCGACCCGGTCGCCGTCGCGCCACTCGCGCTCGATTTCCAGGTAGGAAACGGGCGCCGTGAGCGCCGTGACGGCCTCGCCGTTGACCGTGACAACCGGGCGCTCGCACCAGCCGGGATGGCGGACGCGCAACGCGAAGCGCTGCGGCTTCGCCGCCGAAACCACGAGGACGGTGCGCGCCTCGTCGGGGAACGCCGTTTCCTGGCGCACGCGCACGCCGCGCTCGGCCCAGTCCAGTTCGGAGGCGATGAAGAGGTTCACGAACAGCGCGCGGTCGTCCGCGGAGCGGCCGAAGATGAAGGCCCCGTATTTGCCGTGGTTCTCCATGCCGGTGCCCACGCAGCACCAGAAGCAGGTCTCCGGCTTGGAATAGACGCGGTAGTGGCGTGGGCGGAGCGGCGTGAAATAGACGTAGCCGCCGTGCTCCGGGTGCTGCGACGCGAGGATGTGGTTGTAGAGCGCGCGCTCGTAGTAGTCGGCGTAGCGGGCCGCCGGCTCCGCGCGGAACAGCCCCTCGGTGAGGCGGAGCATGTTGTAGGTGTTGCAGGTCTCGGGGCCCTCGCGCGATTCGAGCAGCGCCGAGAAGTCGTCGGCCGGGTTGAAGTGCTCGCGCTCGCTGTTGCCGCCGAAGGCCGTGCCGCGCGGCCCGCTCACGCGCGTCCAGAAGAAGCGCGCGGCGTCGCGCCACGAGGCGTCGCCGCCGAGTTCGGCGACGCGCGCGAAGCCGATGACCTTCGGAATCTGCGTGTTGGCGTGCAGGCCGGTGAGCCGGTCCTCGTGGCGCAGCAGCGGATCGAGAATGGCGCGGTGGGAGAAGCGCTGGGCGAGGCGCAGGTATTTCGCGTCGCCGGTAAGGGCGTAAACATCGGCCAGCACCTCGTTCATGCCGCCGTGCTCCGTGCCGAGCATGGCCTGGAACTGCGCGTCGGTGAGGCCGGCGAGCAGCCTGTCGCACCAGTCGGCGAGGCGGACGAGCACGTCGCGCGCCTGCGTGCTGCCGGCGAGCAGCCAGGCGTCGCGCAGGCCGGCGAAGACCTTGTGCTCGTTATACCAAGGAACCCAGGCGCCGTTCAGGCTGAAGCTCTGGAAATTGTGCCGGCCCGCGGCGATGTCGTTCCACAGCGTGCGCCCGCGCGGGATGCCGCCGACGTAACCGTCGCCGCCCGCCTGCTGGCACTCGGCCAGCCCGGCCACCATCGCGTCGAGGCGCTGCTGCCATTCGGCGCCGCCGCCCGTCGCGACCTCCTGCGCCAGCGCGGTGAGATAGTGCCCGGCGCTGTGTCCGGAAAGACCCATGCTCTCCCAGTTGGGATATTTCGGCTTGGGCGACGGCAGGCCTGCCTCGATCCGGAACGGCGCGAGCAGCCGGTCCACGTCGTGCGCCAGCAGGGTGCGCCGGTTGACCTCCTGCGCCTGCTTGAACGGCCCGTCCAGCAACCGCACGCGCGCCAGCGGGAAAGTCTCGGCCTGCCTTGTGACCTTCACGTCGGCGTGCATGGACGCCACCAACCAGATACTGCCAACAACCACCGAAACGCGGAGTGTTCTCATGGGGTAAGAGGCCGCATCTAACTTCCGCCCCTGCCGCAGCGCAAGAACGGCGGTCCGCGTTGCCGCAGGACCGTCACACCGGTCCCCAAGATTCCGTCTGGTGCCCTCTCCACTGAACCATATAAGCGTTCCCATCGTTGTCTGTGCCGCCTTCTCCAGTCCCATTGGATCCGGTCCTGCGTTTACCCCCACCCCACCGCCCATGAAGCTCCGCTCCGCCGCTGTCCTGGCCGTTTGGTTTTCCTGTCTGCTGCCGGGGGTGCTGGCTTCAGCCGGTTCAACCGCCCCCGATCCCGAGAGCCGCGAGGCGAAGGAGAAACGGCTGCAGTGGTTCCGGCACGACAAGTTCGGCCTGTTCATCCACTGGGGGCTCTACTCCATCCCCGCCGGCTACTGGAAGGGCCAGCGCTCGCCCGGCATCGGCGAATGGGTGCAGCACCGGCTCCGCATCCCCAACGCCGAATACTCGCAGCTCGCCTCCTGGTTCAACCCGGTCCGCTTCGACGCCGACGCCTGGGCCCAGCTCGCGCAGGACGCCGGCATGAAATACGTCGTCATCACCTCGAAGCACCACGACGGCTTCGCGCTCTTCAAGTCCGCCGCCAGCCCGTTCAACGTCGTGGACGCCACGCCGTTCAAGCGCGACATCATCGCCGAGCTCGCCGCCGCCTGCGCCAAGCGCGGCCTGCGCTTCGGCGTCTATTACTCGCAGGCGCAGGACTGGCACGAACCGGGCGGCGCGGGCAACAACTGGGATTTCCCCGACAACGCCACCAAGGACAAGAGCGGCGCCTACGACCAATACCTCCAGGGCAAGGTCGAGCCGCAGCTCCGCGAGCTGCTCACGAACTACGGTCCGATGTGCCTCATCTGGTTCGACACGCCGCAAATGATGACCGGCGACCGGCCGAAACGGCTCACCGACATCGTGCGCACGCTCCAGCCCGACTGCCTGATCGACGGCCGCCTCGGCGCCGTCGGCGACTACGCGAGCACCGGCGACAACGTCATCCCGCCCAAGGCCAGCAACGAAGCCTTCGAGGTCCCCGCCACGCTCAACCACACCTGGGGTTACCGCAGCGACGACCACAACTGGAAGTCTCCCGGCGAACTCGTCTTCAAGCTGGTGGACATCGCGTCCAAGGGCGGCAACTACCTGCTCAACGTCGGCCCCACCGCCGAGGGCGTCATCCCGCAGCCCAGCCAGGACGCCCTGCGCGAGGTCGGCGCGTGGCTGCGCGGGAACGGCGAGGCGATCTACGGCGCCGGCCGTTCGCCCTTCGGCGAGGAGTTCGGCGAATACGCCGCGAAGCTCAGAAACCGCGCGGGCGAGCCCGTGTTCCTGCCCTTCTCCGACTGGCGCTGCACCACGATGCCCGGGAAACTCTTCTTCACGCTCTTCAAGGTCGAGCGCGACGGCCCGCTCGGCGTTTTCACGCTCCCCGCTTTCAAGAATGCCATCAGGTCCGTCCACAAGCTCGACGACCCCGCGCGCACGCCGCTGGAAGTGAAGACCGCCCCCGACGGCCGCCGCTTCTTCCACCCCGAGCGCTGGGTCAACGACTCGCTGGGCACGGTCTATGTCGTCGAATACGAAGGCACCGTGATCGAACGCTGAGGTGGGTTTGCAGTCTAGATCTCCCCGGGCAACATCAGGAAAGTTGGCTTCCCCTTCTAAAACTTAGCGTCGGCGCACCCCGGCCGCCAAGTCCCGAGCCTCCCGGCACCTAGGTTGGCGGCTGTATCACGCCAACCAATTTGCCCGTGAGGACTCCGCCTGCTGGCGCCCTTGTGACCCGGCCCGCGCTCAGCGGAAGAGACGCTGAGCGAAGTGATAGAGGTTGCTGCCCCAGGTCTCGCCGTCGTGGCCGTGGTCGTCCACGTTCCAGAGGTGCGGGACACCGTTTTCCTTGAGGTAGCGGTGCGTGCGCTGGGAGAAGTTGATGAGGCCGTCCTTGTTGCCGCAGGAGATGTAGAGGAGCTTGAGCTGCGCCTTGGCGGCGGCGGGATCGGGCACGAGCTGCTCCGGCGGCTTGGTGTTGGGCGCGGCGGAGAAGGCGCCGACCCACGCGAAGGTGTCGAGGTGGGCGAGGCCGAAGTTGAAGGTCTGGCCACCGCCCATCGAGAGACCGGCGAGCGCGCGGTGCTCGCGGTCGGTGAACGTGGAATACTTCGCCTGGACCGCCGGGATCAGGTGGTCGAGCAAGTCCCGCTCGAACCTGGCGAAGCCGGCGGCCTTCTCGGGTTGGAAGGGATTCTGGCCGGGCGTGTCGTCGGCCAGCGCGCGGCCGTTGGGCAGCACCACGATCATCGGGACGGCCTTCCCGTCGGCGATGACGTTGTCGAGGACGGCGTGGGCCTTCACGTAGCCGGTCCACTCGTGCTCGTTGCCGCCGATGCCGTGCAGGAGATAGAGCACGGGATACTTTTTTTCGGGCGAGTAGCCGGGCGGGAGATAGACCTGCGCCTTGCGGCGCGTGCCGGTGACGGCGGAGTCGTATTCGAAGGGCTCGAGGCGGCCACGCAGGCCGGCGGCGGGCAGATCACGGTAACCGGCCGGCGGCTCGGGGAAGAGGCGGACGTCATCCTCGGCGAGCACGATCTGCCGCGCGAAGTTGGCGCGCGCGCGCTCGGGGGAGGTTTCCTCGGGCTTTTCCTGGGCGGTCGCCACCGTGGCGGCGAGGAAGAGCGCTAGGGTGAAAGGGAAAGTGGAGAGGGGGTTCATGGAGGGTGGAGCGCGCTGCTCCCCAGCGCGCTGGTTCGGGAAAAACGCCCTGGGGAGCAGGGCGTTCCACCTTAGTTTGAAGAAAGCAAACCTTACTGTTTCTGGAAGAATCGTTGCAAGGTTTCGGCGAGGTAGTGGCGGGCGTTCATCCACGTGTGGCCGCCTTCGGTGATGAGTTCAACGTGGTTGATCTTCTTTTCGGTGAGGTAGCCGTTGAACGTGACGGCCTGCTGGTAGAGGAAGTCGCTCCGGCCGACGCCGAGCCAGAGGAGCTTTGTGCGCGCATTGGTCGTGGCGGGGTCGGCAAAGAGTCCGGGGAAGTGCTTTTCACAGACCTCGGGTGTGAGGTAGGCGGAATAGGAGCCGATCCACGCGAACTTGTCGGAGTGGTTGAACGCGGTGAACAGCGACTGGCCGCCGCCGCGAGAGAAGCCGGCGATGGCACGGTGCTCGCGGTCGGAGCGCACGCGGTAGTGGGCCTCGACGTAGGGAATGACGTTGGTGAGCAGCTCGTCGCTGAACACGCGATACATGTCGGCGGCCTGCGGGGTGTCGGGTCGCGGCGTGCCCATCATCATGTTGCCGTAGGGCATCACGACGATCATCGGCACGGCCTTCTGCTGCGCGATGAGGTTGTCGAGAATGACGTTCACGCGGCCGGCGCGGAACCAGGTTTCCTCGGTGTCGGTGGTGCCGCTCACGAGGTAGAATACAGGATAGCTGTCCGTGCCGGCGCGGTAGCCGGGCGGAGTGTAGATGACGAGCGGGCGGGTGCGGTTGAGCGTCTTAGATTCGTAGAAGGCGTAGGTCATTTCGCCGCGCGGCACGTTCTGCACCTGATGGAGAGCGGGCGCATCGCCGGGGATGTCCACGAGGCTGGCCTTGAAGCCTTCGTTGGGAAAGAGGTGCGGGTTGACCGGGTCGGCGACGCCGATGCCGTCCACGACGAAGTTGTAGGGATAGAGGTTGGGGTCGACCGGGCCGACGGTGAGGGACCAGACGCCGGCCTCGTCTTTCTGCATCGGCTGGTTGGCCTTCAGGAACTGGCCGCTGAGCTCGACCTTCTGCGCGGCGGGCGCGCGGAAGCGGAAGGTGGCGGTGCGGTCGGCATGCACAACGGGCGACTCGACCGGCGGCAGGCGGCTGGGCTGGGCGAAGGCGGTCGCGGCGGCGAGAAGAGTGAAAGCGAGGGTGAGAGTGGAAAACGGTTTCATGGGAAAAGGGTGGAGCGCGCTGACCTCAGCGCGCTCGCGCGAAAGAAACGCCCTGGGGTCAGGGCGTTCCACCTGTCGAGCCCTACTTGGCGACGGGCTGGTTCTTGTCGTTGACGGACTCGGCGATGAGCGTGGCGACGCCGCGCGGGTCTTCCTGTTGGGCGACGTGGCCGCCGGGGAAGGTGCGGATGGTCCAGCCGCGGGCGGCGGCGTTCTGCCAACTCTTGTCGGTCTTGGCGCGCTCCTCGGCCGACTTGTCCTTCGGCACGAAGGCGACGTAGGTGACGTTGAGCGCGAGCGCGGCGGGGTTCTTGTAGGAGACGGGCTGGTTGAAGCACTTGATGGATTGTTTCATGCTGTGCGGCGGCTTGTCGCCGGGCTTGACCCAGGGCACCTGCATGAAACCGTCGGCGAACCGGGGGCCGGTGGGACTCTGGCCGCCGAAGATGTCCCAGATGGACTGACCGTCCTGCGGCACGGCGGCGTCGAGGAAGACGACGTGCTTGATGCGCTCGGGCACGCGGTCCATCACGCCGGTGATGACCATGCCGCCGTAGCTGTGGCCGGTGAGCACGATGTCGTGCAGGTCCTCGAAGAGGATCAGGTTCACGACGTCGTTGATGTGGGTCTGGAGGTCGTTGTCGGGGCTGCTGAGGTGCATGCGCTCGCCGAGACCGGTGAGCGTGGCGCGATAGACGGTGTGGCCGTCCTGCTGGAGGAAGGCGCCGCAGCGCTTCCATTCCCAGCCGCCGGCGGTGGCGCCGTGGACCATGACGAAGGTTTCCTTGGCCGAGGCGGCGCTGGTGAGGGCCGTCACGCCGAGGGCGATCAGGGAGACGAGACGAAACAACGGGTTTTTCATGAGGGATGGGGGATGGGGAAGAGGAGAGGGAAAGACGGGGGAGAACGAACTAACCACAGATGGACACAGATTCACACAGATGGGTGGGCAGAATCTGGAGGGCCCAGCTCCAGCTGGGCCGCGGCACACCAGGAGATATGCCCTCCAATGGGGCGAAGGCCCGGAGGTCGGCCCAAGGGCCGACCCTACATCTGTGTCCATCTGTGTTCATCTGTGGTTAAAAAGACCTGGGGTGGTTCAGCGGTCCTCGGGGAACATGATCTGCGCCGTCTGCCAGAGGTAGCGGCGCCAGTTCAGCCATTCGT
This sequence comes from Verrucomicrobiota bacterium, assembly GCA_030916665.1. Lineage (GTDB taxonomy): Bacteria > Verrucomicrobiota > Verrucomicrobiia > Opitutales > Opitutaceae > Lacunisphaera. Next base: position 8,272 of record JAUPWC010000545.1, on the reverse strand, counting down.
GGCCGTGGGAGCTGAGGACGGAGAAGTTGCGGACGCCGTGCTCGGCGAAGACGGCCAGCGTCTTCATGCTGTTGAGGTAGGCGATGTCGGTCTCGCCGACGGCGATGTAGAGCGGCATGCGGAAGCGCTCGTTGATCTTCGGGTCGCTGAGCAGGGGTTGGATGCGTTCCTTGAACAGCGCGAGCTGGTCGGGCCAGTAACCGGAGCTGAAGACGTAGAGCTCGCCGAAGGTCTCGAGGTGCGTGAGGCCGGTGTTCAGCACGACAAAGCCGCCCATCGAGAGGCCGGCCACGGCGCGGCTCTCACGATTCTGGCGCGCGCGGTAACGACCGTCCACGAACGGCAGAATGTCGTTCAGGTATTCCTGCGTGCAGGCGTCGTCTTCGCCCAGCTTCGGCGGCGTCCCGCTGACGAGACGGCCCGTGTTGGGCATCACGATGATCATCGGGCGGGCCCTTCCTTCGGCGATGAGGTTGTCGAGGATGTGGTGGGCGTGACCGCTGGCGGTCCAGTGGCCGTCGTGCTCGCCGCCGCCGTGGTTGAGGTAGAGCACGGGGTAGCGGCGCTCCGTCTCGGTGTCGTAGCCCGGCGGCAGATAGACGTGCAGGCGCTTCTCGGTGCCGGCGGAATTTTTGTAGTGAACGACTTCGACGCGGCCATGCGGCACGGGGCGTTCGGCGTAGAAGGATATGTCTTCCGACGCGGGCAGGGCCGGAAGGATCGACACGGGATGCGCCGGCTTCGGGACGACGTAGTGGCTGGCGGGGGAAGGTCGCGCGGCAGGGGTCGCGGCCGGCGCGGCCGCCTCCTGCGCGAGAGCGGTGGCGGCGAGAAGCAGGGGGAGCGCGAGGAATATTTTCATGGGCAAGAAGGACCGATCTTCGACCGGTCGGGGCCAGTCGAAGACTGGCCCTACTGGCGCAGGTTCACTGATACAGCACCGCGCCGCCGCCGACTTCGAGGGTGAGGGTGAGACGGCCGTCGGCGCCGACGGTGACCTGGCGCGTGGCGGCTTTTTGCCCCGGGGCATCGTGGCTCAGCGTGAGCGTGCGGCCGGCGAGGAAGGGGAGATTCAGCGTGAGCTCCTTGGGCTGCTTCTCGCCGTTGCTGGCGGCGACATACCAGCGGTCGCCGTGGCGCCGCGCGAGGGCGATGTCCTTGCCCGGATACCCGGCGAGGTAGCGCGTCTCGTCCCAGTCGGCGGGCACCTGCTTGAGGAAATCGATCACGAAGGGGGGCTGCTCCGTGAGGTTGTTCGGCGTGAGACCGAAGTGCTGGAGCGGCGACTGGTAGAGCACCGTGCTCGCGAGCTGGAAGGCGTCGGTCGTGCGGCGCTTGTTGCCCTTGCCCGCCTCCTTGTGGAAGGAGCGGTTCAGCACGAGCGGGCCGAAGTCCAGCGGGGCGACGGGATTGCGGACGAGCGAAAGGATCGTGCTCAGGCGGGCCTCGCCGTCGGCGAAACCCTGCGTGAAGATGAGGTTCTCGGAGACGGTGGCGGCCTCGCTCGCCATGAAGTTCGGGTACATGCGCTCCCAGCCGCGCGGCAGCGTGGCGCCGTGGAAGACGAGCATGAGGCCATGGGCGTTGCCGTCGGTGAGGATGTCCTCGTAGAGCTTGATCGTCGTCTGCTTGTCGCCGCCGAAGAAATCCACCTTGAGGCCCTTCACGCCGATGGACTTGAGCCAGGCCATCTCGTTCTGGCGGGCGGGCGCGGTGTCCATGCGGTTGCGCGGGTCCTGCGGGGCGTCGTTCCAGGCGCCGTTGGAGTTATACCAGAGCAGCACGTCCACTTTCCTGGAGCGCGCGTAGGCGACGAGCTCGGCGAGCTTGGTGCGGCCGAGGTTTCCCTCCCAGAGCGCGTCGATGAGAATGTATTCCCAACCCATCGCGGCGGCGAGGTCGATGAAGGCGCGCTGGTCGGGCTCGTTCATGCTCGCGTCCTGCCAGACGAGCCAGCTCCAGGTGGAGCGGCCGGGCACGTAAGCCTGCGAGGGGGCGTAGAGCGGTTTCACGACGTCGGTGGCCACGGTGCTCTCGACAATCGGGGCGAGCGTCGCCCCGACGGTGAGCGTGCGCCAAGGAGTGAGCAGCGGCAGCGAGGCGGAGACGCTGGCGTCGCCGATGCCGCCGTTTTCGCCCGGCTCGGGAAAGGCGATGCGATAAAGGCCGTCAGCCGTGGGATCGACGAGGCGTGTGCCGGCGTAGTTGCCGGACGTGCCGGTCTCGGAGACGAGCACCCAGCCGGCGTCGCCGACGCGGAAGAGCGCGGGGAACGTGAAGCCGAGGCCGGTGGGGGATTTTTTGCCGATGGGCTCGTCAACGAAGTAGCCTTCCTCGTAGCTCGGCTTCGAGGCCATCCAGCCGTCGCCAGGTTTGGCCTGCCAGGTGACGAAAGCGGTGGCGGACGCGGGCAGATTGAAACCCGTGGCCTCGCTCCGGATCGTGACGCGGCGCCGGTCCTTGCCCGAGAGCCGGTAGGCGAAGGCGACATCACGGTCGCTGACGCGGAAGATGACCTCGAGGTTGTCGCCGTTGGCGTTGGTGAAGCGGGCGGTGAGCTCGTTGGCCACGTAATGGACATCGCGCACCTTGCCGTGCGGGAGCGTGTAGCGCTCGTCGAGCTTCGCGGTGCTCACGCCATCGGCCTTCAGGCCCGTGGCGAAGCTGCCAAGACTCGTCTCGAGCCCCAGCGGCGAGGGCTCGAGCATGACTTGGCCACCGCGGGTCACCGAGTAGGCGAGCGTGCCGCGGTCGAGCGACAGTTTCACGGCGAGGGCGCCGTCGGGGCTTTTGATTTCCTGGGCCGGGAGCGCGGCGACCAGCGCCAGGGAGAGGAACAACCACGTCGTTTTCATCACGGGGGGCATAAATACAGGGTTCAGAGTTTCACGGGAACGGTCTGGCGGAGGTCGGCGGAGGAGGCGCCGGCGGCGAGCGTCCACTCGCCGGAGGGAATGGCGTAGGCCTTGCGCGCCACATCGTAGCGGCGGAGGGCGACGGCCGGGACCGTGATGGTGACGGTGCGTTTTTCACCGGCCTTGAGGTGGACGCGGGCGAAGCCGCAGAGCGCGCGAATTTCCTGCGGCTGCGAGGAGGCGGGCGGCGTGGCGTAGAGCTGCACGACATCGTCGCCGTCGCGTGGGCCGGTGTTGGCAACATCGAGCGTCACGGTCACCGCGCCGCCGTCGGTCGGGGTCGCGCGCAAGTTATGGTAGGCGAAGCCCGTGTAGCTGAGGCCGTGGCCGAAGACGTAAAGCGGTTTCCCGGTGAAGTAGCGGTAGGTGCGGTTCTTCATCGAGTAGTCGTTGAAGTCGGGCAGGTCCGCCGTGGAGCGGTAGAAGGTGACGGGCAGGTGGCCGGACGGATTGATGAGGCCGAAGAGCACCTCGGCCACGGCGCGGCCGCCGTTCTGTCCGGGATACCACGCCTGCACGATCGCCGGCAGATGCTCGTCCTGCCAGGTCAGCGCGATCGCCGAGCCGCTGCAGTTGACCATGACGACCGGCTTGCCCGTGGCGTGAAGGGCGCGAATGAGGTCCTCCTGTTCCGGCGGCAATTCGATGGAATCGCGATCGAAGCTCTCCCCTTCCTGCGCGGCCGTGATGCCGCCCACATACACGATCACGTCGGCCTCGGCGGCCTGTTCCAGCGCCTCGGCCTTGAGCTCCGCGACGGAGCGCGTCGTCGTGTTGTCCTGGCCGCTCCATGGCGCGATGGCCTTCTTGGTCGTGACCGGACTGCCCATGGCGTAGGTGACCTTGAAGTCCTTGCTGGCCACGGCCCGGATGCCGTCGAGGATGGAGACCGAGCGCGTGGGGGTGCCGTGGTAGTTGCCCTCGAGCATGGATTTGGAGGCGGCGTTGGGCCCGATGACGGCCAGCTGCTTCAGCTTCGAGCGGTCCAACGGCAGCACGCCGTCGTTCTTCAGCAGCACGATCGATTGCCGCGCCAGATCCAGCGCCACCTGGTCATGCTCCGGGGTCTCGTTGTCGAGCAGCGTGTATTTCGAGAACGGGACCTTTTCGGCCGGGTCGAAGAGCCCGAGGCGAAAGCGGGTCCACAGGGTGTGGTAGAGCGCGCCGTCGATTTCCTTCTCGGTGATCAGGCCCTGCTGCACCGCGCGCACGAGCGCGTTGTAGTCGCCGCCGCAGCACAGGTTGGTGCCCGCCTTGACCGCGACCGCGGCGGCTTCCTCGGCGGTCTTCACGAAGGCGTGCTGTTTCTCGCCGTAAATGTCGCGGATCGCATCGCTATCGGACACCTCATAGCCTTCGAAACCCCAGCGCTGGCGGAGCACCTCCGTAAGGAGGAAGGCGTCGGCGCTGACCGGCACGCCGTTGATGGCGTTGTAGGCGCTCATCACGCCGGCGACCCTGGCCTCGCGCACGAGGCGCTCGAACTGGGGCAGGTAGGTATCGTAGAGGTCCCGTTCGGAGACCACGGCATTGAAGGAGTGCCGGGTGGGCTCCGGGCCGCTGTGGACGGCGAAGTGTTTCGCGCAGGCCATCGCGAGCAGGTGCTGCGGATCGTCGCCCTGGATACCCTTGACGAACTGGATTCCGATCTCCGCGGTGAGAAACGGGTCCTCGCCGTAGGTCTCCTGGCCGCGGCCCCACCGGGGATCGCGGAAAATGTTCACGTTGGGCGTCCAATACGTCAGGCCCGCCCACCAGCGGGAATCGCCGTGGTGGGCGTTGGCGTAGTCGTTAAATTTGGCGCGACCCTCGATGCCGATCACCCGGCCTTCCCGGCGGAACAGCTCCGGGTTCCAGGATGAGGCGGCCCCCACCGATTGGGGGAACACGGTCGCGGCCCCGTTGTTGGCGACGCCGTGCAGGGCTTCGTTCCAGTAATCGTAAGCGGGCAGGCCCAGGCGCGGAATGGCGGGCGCGGCGTTCTTTAGCTGCGAGACCTTTTCCGCGAGCGCCATGCGCCGGATCAGGTCTTCGGCGCGCGCGCGCAGGGGCTGCTCCGGGTCGCGCCAGATGGCCGGTTCCTTCACCTCCGGCGGAACCATCGCGGCCCGCGAGAAGGCGTCGGCCAGATCGGAGGCGGCAAAGCCCACGACTTCGGCGCCGCCGGCGTCCTTGATGGAGACGCGGTTGAACTTCGCGTGGCCCTTACGGGCGGCGAAGACCAGCCGCAGCGGCCCGCGCAGGGCGTCGTCGGATTTTTCAACGGTGCCGGTGATCGTGGCGGCCTTGCGCCGGCCGCCGGCGGCGACGAACAAATCGAAATCCTTCGCCAGAACCTGATCGCCGGCGGATACGTCGAACACGCGCTCGCCCGCCGCGTTCGCCTGCGTCTCTGCTGCCGCGATCTCGATTGTGTAGCGCCCGGCCGGCAGGTTGGCGATGGCGACGGTGAAGCCCGGGCCGTTCACGTCCTCGCGGTAAGCCTCGGACCCCGGGACGGGCGGACCGGGCGGTTCCTTGCGGTGGGTGAAGTCGCCGGTGACGGTGACCTTGCCGCCGCAGGTGACGCAGGCTTCGTCGGCGGCGAAGACCACCGACGCGAGCAGCGCCAGCAGGGTGAGGTTGCGCACAACTTTCATAGGGCCAGGGAACGGCGATCAGCGGAACAGGCGCGTGGAAAATTCGCGGAGGTTGCGGCGCTCGGTCAACCAGACATGGCCGGTGCCTTCTGACACGTAATACGCGTGCGTGATGCCAAGCTCGGTGAGACGCGCGTGAAAGCTGTGGAAGCCGGTCATCATGCGTTCGGGTTCGGCGCCGCCGTGACCGAGGAACAGGAGCTTCGTGCGGGCGTTGAAGGCCGCGACGTCGGCGAAGATGCCGCCGTAGTAGGTCGCGGGGTCGGCAATCGTGCCGCCGGTGCCGCTCAGGCCGCCGATGGAGGCAAAGAGGCCGGGGTTGCGCAGGCCGATCATGAAGGCCTGGCCGCCGCCCATGGAGAAACCGGCGATGGCGCGGTGGTCGCGGTCCGGCAGCGTGCGATAGGTGGCGTCCACGAGCGGAATCACATCCTGGAGCATGACCTGCTCAAAGGTGGCGGAGCGCGCGATCGAGCGGGCCTGCATCTCCGCGGGCGTGAGGTTGGCATTGGCGCCGGGGTTGAAGGGCACCTCGGCATCGCCGGGTTTCAAAGCGTAGCCGCGCTCCATCACGATGAGCATCGGCTTCGCCTGCCCGGCGGCGATGAGGTTGTCCATGATCTGGGCCACGCGGCCCTGTATCGGCCAGGCGCGTTCGTCTTCGCCGCCACCGTGCTGAAGGTAGAGCACGGGATAGCGCATGTCGCGGTTCTGGTCGTAGCCCGGCGGCGTGTAGACAAAGAAGCGGCGCGGGGCCTGCGTGACCTTGGAGTGATACCAGCGTTCGCGGACCTCGCCGTGGGGGACGTCCTGCGGCTGGTAGTAGGCGCCGTCGTTGCCGGGCTCGGGAATCTCGAGGCCGCTGGTCTGCTTGCCGGTGCCGTAGAAGGTCTCGCTGGCGGGGTCGTTGACCGCCACGCCGTCAATCACGAGCCAGTAGTAATGAAAGCCCGGCACCTGCGGTTCGGTGGTGACGGTCCAGAAACCCTCGGCGTCCTTCACGGCGTCGAAGGTCTGGTAGATGCGAAACTGCACGCGCTGCGCCTCGGGCGCCTTCACGCGGAACACGACGCGGTTGTCGGGCAACAGGCGCGGATAAGCGGCGCCGGGGGCGTTGGTCACGGCCGGCACGCCGGGCAGCGGCTCGGCGGCGGGAAGCGTGAGCGCAGCCAGGGGCAGGCTGCAAAGCAGGGCAAGCAAGCGGAGGGAGGGGCGCATGGGGAAAGCCGGTGTGAGGTGGACGAGACCTGCACGGCGTTAGGGGGCGCCGGCGCTGATCGAGAAAAGGATAAGCTCCGAAATTCAGACAGAGCGGACGGAGGAAGCAGAGAAGTTCTTTCCTTAACGGTAATGTAGCCGGACGAACGGCGCGGAGAGAGACGGAGGTAGCGCAAAAGGGTGGAGCGCGTTGCTCCCCAACGCGCTGAGGATGTCCGTTACGTCAAAAGCGCCCTGAGGAGCAGGTCGCACCACCGTCAACTGCATGATTCCGCCTCAGTCGAGCTTGAGGTCCACTTTCCAGTGCGCGACGACGGTGCGCAGCTCGCCGAGGGTGAGCGGGATCACGGCGCCGTGCTTGGGGCGCTCGAAGTTGGTGCCCTTCATCACGCCCTCGTTGAATCGGCCGAGGTGGCGAAAGGTGACGAAGTCCTCCGTCTCGCTGAAACCCATGTTGTTGGGCCGCGCGCCATAGACGTCATACATGAGCACGTAGGTGGAGGTGCCGGTGCGCTTGAAGATGTTGGGCGCCTCGGTGTCCACGGTCTCGGGATCGATGCGCTCCGGCGTCACGGTGTAGCCGTCGGCCAGGCGGTCGGACGAGGCGTAACGGATCTTCGCACCGGCGACGTAGAACATGCGCCACGTGCCGTCCACGAGCGTGAGGTCGGCATCGATGCCGCCGATGCCGGGGATTTTCTGCGGCACGGTCACGAGCTTGGTGAACGCCTCGTCGGCATGCGCCCAGAAGATGTTGGCGTGCTTGTTGCCGTAGCGGATCGTGAAATACACGACCATCTTCCCGGCGACGGGGTCGTAAGTCGTCTGCGGCGCCCAGGAGCAGTCGATGTCGCCGAGCTCGGGGAAAGCCAGATCCACCCGGAAGATCGTGTGCGTCCAATGGATCAGATCCCAGGACTTCATGAGCACCAGAGCGCGGTTGTTGCCCCAGCCGTATTGTTCCTCCGGGCGCTGCCAGCGGGTGTCGCGGTGCCCGGCGCGCTGGCCGAAGATGTACAGGTCGGTCATCGCGAGATAGAACGCGCCGTCGGGGCCGCGCGCGATGTGCGGGTCGCGCACGCCCTTCTGCTCGGCCAGCGTCGCGCCATCGAGGACGGGATCGCCGCCGTTGACGTCGGTGAAGGTGGTGCCGTCGCGGCTGATCGCGAAATACGCCGAATGCGTCTGGTCCTTGAAATACACCATGAGGTAGCCGCCCATGTCCTTCTCCGTGCGCGGGCCGGCCGCGGCGGGTTTCTCGAGCGCCGGCACGATGACGGTGCCGACTGGCCGGCGCGGGGCGGCGGGTGCGGCCGGCGCTTGGGCGCAGGCGCACACCGCCGAGAGGAGGAGAAGCGAAAGACTTTTCATAAGCAGAAATGTAGCAGGGCGGGGTCTCCGAATCCCGCCGCGAACGTGATAACGTCATCGAACGTAGGCGGGGTTCGGAGACCCCGCCCTACAAGAAACTCACTGCGCCCAGGCCGCGCCCTCAGGGGT
>JAUPWC010000544.1 GCA_030916665.1 Verrucomicrobiota bacterium | reverse complement strand
TACCAGGCGCCCGCCTCGGAGTTCGCCAAGGCCGCCGAGCTGATCAACTCCGCGAAGCGCCCGCTCATCCTCGCCGGCCAGGGCATCATCAAGTCCGGCGCCACCGCCGATGTCCTCGCGCTCGCCAAGGCCGCCAACATCCCGATCACCACGACGCTGCTCGGCATCGGCGCCATCCCGGCCTCGTCCGAGTTCAACCTCGGCATGATGGGCATGCACGGCGAGGCGTGGGTCAACCAGGCCATCCAGCAGGCCGACCTGCTCATCGCCCTCGGCATGCGCTTCGACGACCGCGTGACGGGCAACCTCAAGACCTACGCGCTCAACGCGAAGAAGATCCACGTCGAGATCGACCCTTCCGAGGTCAACAAGAACGTCCCGGTGGACGTCGCCCTCATCGGCGACCTCAAGGAGGTCCTCGGCGAGCTCAAGCCCCAGGTCAGGAAGGCCGACCACGCCGAGTGGTGGGCGGCCATCAACGTCAACCGCGGCGACTCCGCCGTGCGCGACATCAAGAACCTCCCCGACAGCGGGCACCTCTACGCGGCGCATGTCATCAACGACATCTGGCGCCTCACGCAGAAGCGCGACACCATCGTCGTGACCGACGTCGGCCAGCACCAGATGTGGGAGGCCCAGTATTTCCACCACGACAAGCCCCGCTCGCTCATCACCTCCGGCGGCCTCGGCACGATGGGTTTCGCGCTCCCCGCGGCCATCGGCGCCAAGTTCGCCTGCCCGGAGAAGGACGTGTGGGTGGTCGTCGGCGACGGCGGCTTCCAGATGACCTCCTGCGAACTGGCCACGGCCGAGCAGGAAGGCATCAAGGTCAACGTCGCGATCATCAACAACGCGTTCCTCGGCATGGTGCGCCAGTGGCAGGAATTCTTCTACGACAAGCGCTACGCCGCCACGCCGATGACCGGCCCTGACTTTGTCAAGCTGGCCGAGGCCTACCGTCTCACCGGTCTGCGCTGCAACCAGCGTCCGGATGTGGCTGAGACGGTGAAGAAGACCCTCGCCGACAAGAAGACCGTCGTGATCGACTTCGTCGTCGAGAAGGAAGACACCGTGTTCCCGATGGTTCCCGCCGGCGCCGATCTCGACAAGATGATCCGCCGCCCGAAGCAGGACGTCATGCTCGAGTCCGGTTCCGACAAGGAATGGGAGATGCCCTCCTCGCCGCTGCCGAACGTCTTCACCGAGAAAAAGGTCGAAGCCAAAGCCCTCAACGGCCGTGGCAAGTCCGCCGCCTCCCGCAAGGCCCCGAAGGCCGCCAAGTCCCGCCGCTAACCCTCACCCGTCATGGCCAAACATACCCTCATCGCCTATGTGGAAGACGTGCCCGGCGTGCTCAACCGCGTCGCTTCGCTCTTCCGCCGCCGCAACTTCAACATCGATTCGCTGACTGTCGGCGGCACCGACCAGCCCGGCGTTTCGCGCCTGACGGTCGTCGTCGAGACCACCGAAGCCGGTGCACGCATCGTGGAGGCCAACCTCTACAAGCTCGTCAACGTGCTCCGTGTGGACGACCTCACCCACAAGGCCTCGCTCACCCGCGAGCTCGGTCTCGTGAAGGTCAGGGTCACGCCCGAGACCCGCGCCCAGGTCCTCCAGCTTGTCGATGTCTTCCGCGCCCGCGTGGTGGACGTGGATGAGAAGACCATCACCGCCGAGGTCACCGGCACGCCCGAGAAGATCGCGAAGTTCGAGCTGATCCTGCGTCCCTACGGCATCGCCGAGATGGTGCGCACCGGCGCCGTCTCCATGGCCCGCGGCCACGAGCCCGTCTCATCGGCCCCGCCGCTGGTCCGCACAGCCGGCCCCGCCGACCACCACGACAACTCCGGCATCTCGATGTCCGTTTGATCCTTCCCCAGAACCCAGACTCAATATTCCAGAACCCAATTTATCACCATGGCTAAAATCTACTACGACAAGGACGCGAATCTCTCGCTCATCCGCGGCAAGAACGTCGCGATCATCGGCTACGGCTCCCAGGGCCACGCCCATGCACTCAATCTCAAGGACAGCGGCGTGAAGGTCCGCGTCGGCCTCTCCAAGAAGAGCAAGTCCGTCGCCAAGGCCAAGAAGGCCGGCCTCACCGTCGGTGAGGTCGCCGACGTCTCCGCCTGGGCCGATGTCATCATGGTCCTCGTGCCGGACCACGTCCAGGCCCGCCTCTACCGCGAGGAGATCGCCCCGGCTCTCACCTCCGGGAAGATGCTGATGTTCGCCCACGGCTTCAACATCCGCTTCAAGGGCATCGTTCCGCCCAAGAACGTGGACGTGACCATGATCGCCCCGAAGTCCCCCGGCCACCGCGTGCGCGAGGTGTTCCAGGAGGGCGGCGGCGTCCCCGGTCTCATCGCCGTCTATCAGAACGCCACCGGCAACGCCAAGAAGCTCGCGCTGTCCTACGGTCGCGGCATCGGCTGCACCCGCGCCGGCGTGCTCGAGACCACCTTCAAGGAAGAGACCGAGACCGACTTGTTCGGCGAGCAGGCCGTGCTCTGCGGCGGCTGCGCCGAGCTCGTGAAGGCCGGCTTCAAGACCCTCGTGGACGCGGGCTACCAGCCCGAGATCGCCTACTTCGAGTGCATGCATGAGCTGAAGCTCATCGTGGACCTGATGTATCGCGGCGGCCTCAACTACATGCGCTACTCCGTCTCGGACACCGCCGAGTGGGGCGACTACGTCACCGGCCCCCGCATCATCACCAAGCAGACGCAGAAGGAGATGAAGCGTGTGCTGAAGGACATCACCGCCGGCAAGTTCGCCAAGCGCTTCATCGACGAGAACAACAAGTATGGCCGCAAGACCATGACCAAGTTCCGCAACCGCGAGCGCGGCCAGAAGATCGAGGT
>JAUPWC010000543.1 GCA_030916665.1 Verrucomicrobiota bacterium | reverse complement strand
CGCGCTTCACGAGGCGACCATCCCCTGGCCGCGGCCCAGCAGGTTTACGAAAGGAACCTGCGATCGTTCGTGGCGCTGGCGCGGACAAACGGCCTGGGGGTGATCCTGGCCAGCCAGCCGCTTGAGCCGGGGCGGGATTTTTTTGACCAGCAGATGGCATACAAGCCCTACAATAACATTGTGCAGTACCCGATGCATGAGGAATTTATTAAACATCACTTAGCCTACAACCGCACGATCGAAAAAGTCGCTCGTGAGACGGGGGTCTGGTTTCTGGACAACAACGCGGATTTCGGCGGGGACCGGAAGTATTTCATCGATATGGTGCACTACTCGAGCGCGGGCATCGACCGGCTGGCGGAAAATTACGCTAACTGTATCCTGGGCCAGAAGATTGTCCGGTAGCTCTTCGCGACCGCGATCCCAGCATTCCGCCCGTGCGCCCCATTTCCCAGAGCATGCCATCCTGCAGCCGAATGAGTGCGGTCTTTCTCCTCTTTGAATTGCTTCGTCGTGCGGCCCCGGGGTGGCGCGCGGCCGGCTTGATTTTCTGCACCGCGACTGGACTGGCGGCGGATGACCCGAGCGGTGGAGTCATCACGGGAGCAACGGCCTATTTCGACAAGTTGTCCGCGCCGGGAATGGCGGACCCGGCATGGGCGAAGGATTTCCCGGGCCGACGCGGGGAAATCCGGGGAAGGCTGCTCCGATCCATCGCGTTGGATCCCCTGCCGGAACGCGTGGCCATGGATGCAAGATTCTCCGCGGTGCTGGATCATCCCTGGGCAAGAATTCGGCAGGTGGCCTATCAATTGTGGCCCGGCGTGTATTCGACGGCACTGCTCTATGAGCCGAAGAATGCCTCGGGTCGCCTGCCCGCGATCCTGACCCCGACGGGACACTATGGCCAGTTCGACAACGCCTACGTCGAGGTGCAGGAATTCTGCCTGAACCTGGTCAGGCAGGGCTACCTGGTGCTCTCAACCGCGCAGAATCACTATGAGGATCTGTCGATGGGGATTTCACACCAGACCGTCATGGTTTGGACGAACATGCGGGCGTTGGATTTGTTGGAAGCGATGCCCAATGTGGATCGGGAGCGGATCGGCGTGGCCGGGGCGTCGGGAGGCGGGCTCCAGACGGAGATGCTGGTGGCGCTCGATTCCAGGCCGCGGGCCGCCTCGATCATCGGGTTCACTTGTGAATTTCGCACGCTGCTGTATCCGGACCCGCCCCATTGCGACTGCAACCACTTTCCCGGACTCCTGCGCGATGCCGATCATCCCCAGATCAGCGCATTGCGGTTCCCGATCCCTATGCAGTTCGTGACGATGAATGACTGGACGGTCGATTTCCGCACAAAGAACTTTCCAAGCATAAAGGCGCTGTACGAATCCGCGGGTGCGGGCGACAGGGTCGCGGTCGAGTATTTCCCGAGCAGTCATGCCTTCGAACGACCCAAAAGAGAGGCGGTCTATCGATGGCTAGCCCGGTGGCTGCAACCACCGGGAGGAACGGCGGAGGTGGCCGAACCGGAAACAACCACATTCACCCTCGAGCGACTTCTGGCGCTTCGGGCGGAAGTGGAAACCGGCATGGGCTTCGGGGGCGTCTTGCGGCACTTCGAGGCCCGGTGGCGCTACCAGCCCGTCACGATCGGCAACTCTAGGCAGCTGGCCGACTTTCAAAATCGGCTGTCCAAGGTGCTGGCGCGCCTGGCGGGAAGTGATGCCGTGCTGCCGGTGGCGCCTGGAGTGAGACCGGTGGAATTCCCCCCGGCTGAGGCGGGCGGGTGTCTGGTGAACCGGGTCCTGGTCCCCGGGGAGGGGGGATTGGTGATCCCGGCCTTGGAAATAAAGCGCCGGACCACGGGCGCCCCCCGCCGGGCCGTGCTGTATCTTTCACCCGGCGATAAGAACGAACTCGTTTCACCGGTCATCGCCCGGGAAATCGAGGAACTGCTGGCGGGAGACACCTTGGTGGTGATTCCCGACTTCAGGGGGAAGGGCGAGTTGGAGCAAACATGGCTGGGTCGTTCCGATTATCAGGAGAAAATGTGGGAGCGTAACGGCATTGTTTGGGGCCGGCCGATTGCCGCGATGGCGGCGACCGATATCAGTTCAGTCATCGATCACCTCCTGGCGAACCGTGACATAACGCGCGGTCAGGTTTCCATAGTGGCAAGAAAATCGGGTGAAGCCGCCCTCGTCGGCCTGCTGGCCGCGGCCATGGACCAGCGGGTGGCCAAAGCCGATCTCGATCTGAAGGGGGCCTGTTTCCAGCTCCGAAATCTGCCGCCCATGCCCTTTATCCTGCAGCACGGGGATGTGCTGCAAATCGCGGCGCTTATCGCCCCCCGATCCCTCGTGTTGCGCGGGGTGCCGCCGGAAGCCGGCTTAAGCGGCTGGCTCCAGGCGGCCTACCAGGCGGCAGGTGCCCGGGCCAAACTCGACTTGCCAAACAACTAGGCAAGGAGATTGGCTGGGCGCTGCCACATGACGTCCGATCCATCGTCCGCTCCCCAAGCCAGCCAGGCCCTCAAACGAGCCTTAGACCTTGTCGTATCCGTGCTCATGCTGGCGATCCTGCTCCCGTTGTTGCTGTTGATCG
>JAUPWC010000542.1 GCA_030916665.1 Verrucomicrobiota bacterium | reverse complement strand
TCGGGTGAGTACGCCGCAGCGGTCAGCGCCATCGCCACCGCCGCGAAGGTCACGGGCTTGGACAAGGGCGGCGGCACGACGGTCAACGTGGGAACGTCACTCGTCGGCCACCCAGAGTATGAGCAGCTCAAAGCCTTGGTGCGGCGCGTGATGGAGCGGTTCCCGGAGACGGTGCAGGCGTTCCGCGCGGAGTGGGATGCGTTGGGGATGGAGGAGGATCGATGACCCGCCGCCGCCTAATCTGGCTGCCAGGCGACCCGCCCGATGACGAGCCGGAGCGGACCTCGCCGCTGGTCGACTTGTGGGCCGCTGAGCTCGATGCGGCGGAGTCGAGGTACAAGCGATGGCTGGCCATGTCCGAGGTCTACGCGGACGACGCCGTACCGGGTGAGGACGAGTGACCGCCACCGTCCGCGACTTCGCCGAGCTCATGCACGGGCCACGGTCCTATTCGGTCCAGGCGCCGACCGAGCGACAGGCCGTGTTCCTCGCGTCGACGGCACGTGAAGCCCTGTTCGGCGGCGCTGCGGGCGGTGGAAAGAGCTCGGCGCTTCTCATGGCCGCGCTCCAGCACGTCCACGTGCCCGGGTACGCCGCGCTCATCTTGCGCCGCACGTACGCTGACCTCGCGCTCCCGGGCGCCATCATGGACCGCTCGCACGACTGGCTCGGCGGCACGGATGCGAGCTGGAACGGCACGGACAAGCGCTGGACGTTCCCATCGGGCGCGACGCTGAGCTTCGGCTACCTCGACACGGACCGGGACCGCTTCCGTTATCAGGGCGCCGAGTTGCAGTATTGCGTTGCGGCTGGCACCCCGGTCTTGATGGCTGATGGCACGTGGCGGTCAATCGAACGCGTGCTTGTGGGAGACATGGTCGCGACGTTAGAAGGGCCACGTGCCGTCACTCGCACGCATAGGCCGGGGATGCGCCCTGTCTCTCTGGTGGAGACCGCCTACGGATCAACCGTCGTCGGGTCTGCTCATGCGCTCATGACTCCTTGCGGGTCCTGGGTCTCCCCGATGGAGCTGCTTGCCACTCGATGTCTTCCATTCGGCAGCACCTGCGCAGTGTCATCGCCGATACACCGAGCAGAGTGCATGCCTTGCGGATCCCGACCGTTGGATCCTCAGCAAGTCGGCGCACACGGTCTACAAAGTGCTTTGGAAACGCGCACCCAGGGCTTCGGCGCTTCGTCAGAAGATGGTCAAACCTGTTGCGAAGCGTTTGGTGGTGAACGCCAAGAATGCGCGCCACGGCAGCAGTGGGACGGCCGTCTAGCAGTTCTCGAACGCGCTCTTCCGTTATCGGAAGTGGAGTGTTGTGCAGCTTGTGGTGATCCGCTTTTCGCATCACTTCAAGGTTCGACCATCGGTTATCCGACCTGTCGCCATTGCGGTGGTGGACATGTTCGTCCCCCGTCAACAGGCGCCCAAGGTGGCATTCAGCAACGAGACGATGTTGGAACATGTGCCCGCTCTTCGATGCATGCGGGTGGTCAGGGGAATACTCAAGCACATATCCACCAGACGTATGCCCACCCCTACACGAGAGAGCCTCGGCCTTGCGTCGAACGCGTCCACCACGTTTCGGCTTGTATTTCCCAAGCGGGTGAGGCGGAAGTCTTTGATCTAACTGTTGCATG
Organism: Verrucomicrobiota bacterium; assembly: GCA_030916665.1. Taxonomy (GTDB): domain Bacteria; phylum Verrucomicrobiota; class Verrucomicrobiia; order Opitutales; family Opitutaceae; genus Lacunisphaera. Next base: position 1,996 of record JAUPWC010000542.1, on the reverse strand, counting down.
TGCCTCTCATTATATCGTGTACCCTGGTCTTATAGCACGAAACTGCGGTTTCGACGAGGCCACGCAATTCCCCGAGTCCTGGTACCGCTACCTGCTCAGCCGCTTGCGCCGTCGCGAGGGCGTCAACGTGCCGCTCCGGGCCAGGCTTGCGACCAACCCTGGCGGCATCGGCCACGAGTGGGTCAAGCGCCGGTTCATCGACAGCGACGACCCCGAGCGCGCGTTCGTCCCGTCGCTGCTGAGCGATAACCCGCACCTCGACCAAGCGGCCTACCGCGCCCAGCTCGAGCTCCTCGACCTGCACACCAAGCGGCAGTTGCTTCACGGCGAGTGGGTCAACGACCCCGGTGGCCTTGTCTACCCGTTCGACGAGGCGCGCACGCTCGCCGACCAGGCGCCGCCGCTGACGCAGTACGTGCTCGGCATCGACTTTGGCGTGGTCGACGCGACGGCGTTCACGGTCCTCGGCTGGGCCGCGCACGACCCCACCGTGTGGATCGTCGAGTCCTACGGCCGCAGCGGGATGAGCCCCAGCGACGCCGCCGATGAGGTCCGCGCGCTGATGGAGCGGTACCGATTCGAGCGCATCGTCGGTGACGTGGGAGGGCTGGGCAAGGCATTCGCCGAGGAGATGCGCAGCAGGCACTCGCTGCCCATCGAGGCGGCCGAGAAGCACAACAAGCGCGGCTATCAGAGCCTCATGGTCGGTGACCTGGAGCGTGGACGCATCCGGGTGATACGTGCTACATGCACGCAATTGATCGACGAGTGGCGCGAGCTACCGTGGACGGCGGATAGGTCGAGGCAGGCGGAGGGATTCGAGGACCACGCGGCGGACAGCGCCCTCTACGGATGGCGTGCCGCACACGCCTTCCTCGAGACGCCCAGGGCAACGGCGCCGAAGCCGGGCAGCAGAGAGGCCGAGCTCGCCGCGTTCGAGGAGCGGCGACGCAAGGCAACCGAGGAGCGCGAGCGTGATTTCTGGCAGCGGGCCAGTGGGGAGGGCGAATGGTGGAGGCGATGACGGGTGACTACGAAATCACGCGCCGCATCGACGATGCGCTGACGCTTCGGCCCTACCAGCCGTGGATGCCGAAGGATGAGGACTGCATCTATTACATGTGGCTGAAATCCTACGCGCAGTCCGAGTACGGCAAAGGGCGCCGAGCGAACAAGCCGCACACGCCGGAGGAGATGGTCTACATCCTTCGTCAGCGCGAGGTCATCGGCCGACTTTTGGACAAGCACGGCGCCCGCATCGTGTGCGACACGGCCAAGCCGTACGACATCTATGGCTGGGCCTGCGTCGACCCCGTCGAGCTCGCCGTCCACTACGTGTCGATCAAGCGCAACGCGGCCAAGCTCGGCTTCGTCTCCGAAATCTGGGACGCGCTCGTGGGCGACCTCGTCACCGAGCCGTGCGTGGTGACTCACGAACTGGTCGAGATGCGCTCCGACCCGTGGCGTAAGGCTGGCATCACCATGCCGGCGCAATGGTACCGAGAGGAGATGGTGGCAGCATGAGCAACGACAGCAAGAATCAGGCGCCGAGCTTCAAGTGGGCGCTCATCAACGGGCAGATTCCCGTCGACGGCAAGCCCTTCGGCGAGCGCGGTAACATGTTCATGGCCGAGGATGGCTGGACCATCACCGCGCCGGCGCCGGGCGTCGTCCGGCTCAAAAAAGGCCCGTGCGACGTGACCCTGTTCGGGCACTCGGTGGCGCTTCAGGCGTAGTCTGCACGCAACTGTTGGCGGAATGCATGCGTGCATGGTACAACTCGGCTTGTGAAGCGGGGAGTTGTCACGATGCTGGCGCAGTTGCGCGGCGCGGGGGTGGCCAGGGCCACGTTCCACGCTGACGGCGCGCTCGCGAGCGTAGAGTTCACCGCTGCACCGTCGCAAGACGTGCCCTCAACCCAGCCAGTAGAGACCGAGGCTAAGGCCCTGCGCGACCAGCGCATGGTGGCCCTTGCCGCGGCCGGTGGGTTGAGGCG
>JAUPWC010000541.1 GCA_030916665.1 Verrucomicrobiota bacterium | reverse complement strand
CGATCCGTTCATCGGCAGCGGCACGACCGCGCTGGTGGCTCGCAGGCTCGGGCGCAAGGCGATCGGGATCGACCTCAACGCGGAATACCTGGACATGGCCGTGCGCCGCGCTGGCGGGCAACTGGCAATGGAGATGACGAGGTGACCATGACCGATGCCGACACCAGCATGCTCGCAGTAGCGCGGCGCTACTACGAAGCCGGCCTTGCGGTCATCCCGCCCAAAGAGGACGGCACCAAGCGGCCTATCGACCTCTGGAAGCAATACCAGGCGGAACGGCCAGATCCGGCCACCCTCAAGGGCTGGTATCGCGACGGGCGCGACGGCATCGGCTGCATTACCGGCGAAGTCTCCGGCAACCTCGAGCTTTTCGAGTTCGACTTCTACCCCACCTATCTCGCCTTCTGTGAGGTCGGGGAGAAAGCCGGGATGGGCGACCTCATCGCCCGCATCGATGAGGCGTACGCCGAAGCTACCCCCAATGGCGGCGTCCACTGGTACTACCGCTGCGACACCATCGCCGGCAACACCAAACTCGCCCAGCGGAACAAGACGCCCGAGGAGATGAAGCACCCCGAGGACCGCATCAAGACGCTCATCGAGACCCGTGGCAATGGCGGCTTCTCGATCATGGCGCCGTCCCACGGGAAGGTTCACGACACCGGCTTCCCCTATGAAGTCCTCCGCGGTCGCGTCGAAGACATCCCCACCATCACCCCGGAAGAACGCAAACTCCTCTGGGACCTCGCGCGGACGTTCCATGAACTCCACATCGAATTCACCGCGCGACCCGCCTCGCCCGTCATCGACGGCGACCGTCCGGGCGACCTGTTTGGGAGGCAGGTCTCCTGGAGCGACATCCTCGAGCCGCACGGCTGGCGACGCGTCTTCTCTCGCGGGCAGACGACGCATTGGCGCCGCCCCGGCAAAGACATCGGCACGTCCGCCACCACCGGGCACACCGACCGCGACACCCTGATGGTATTCACCACCTCGACCGCGTTCGACCCCGTGCCCAACTCCTACACGAAGTTCGCGGCCTACGCCCTCCTCAATTACAAGGGCGACCAGTCAGCCGCAGCACGGGAACTCTGGAAGGCCGGCTACCGCAGCGGCGGCGTTGCCATCCCCAAGCCCCCCACAACGCGCACAGACGTTGACCCGGACACCGGCGAGATCATCGCCCCACCAGAGAAAATCTCGCCCTTCCGGCGCGTTCTGGTGGGCGAGGCGATTACCGAAGGCATCCCCGAGCCGGAGTGGCTCATCGATGGGATCTTCTTCAGAGAATCCGTCTGCCTCTTCTACGGCGAGGGTGGCAGCGGTAAGACGATGCTCCTGCTCGCGCTCATCCGTGACGCTATCGCCGCCGGCCATCGCGTCCTGTTCATCGATGAAGAGGGGGGGATCAAACTCGTCGGCGCCCGCCTGCGCGATATGGGCGTCGACCCGGCCGCCCTTGATGAATACCTCTATTACTACCCCTTCTCTGGCTTCAACTCCGCCGATGTCGACCTGCTTGTCGACCTGGTAGAGGAGGTCTACCCAGCCCTCGTGGTGTTCGACGCGATGTCCGAACTACTCAGCAACTCCGGCGTGCGCGAGAACGAGAACAGCGAAGTCACCCACTGGATGACTACCGTCCCTTTTCGCCTTGCCCGCCACACGACCCCCAGGCCCGCCGTCGTGGTCATCGACCACATCGCCAAGAACACCGAATCCACCAGCGGACCACGCGGCGCCAGCCAAAAGAAGAACATCGCCGACTACCAATGGTTCGCCAAGCAGGTCGAGGAATTCGACCACCAGACCGTCGGCAAGATGAAACTGACCAACACCAAGAACCGCTTCGGCAACCTCCCCGAATCCCACACGTTCATCATCGGCGGGCGCGACGACGGAACCATCATCTGCGAGCGTTTCGACCTCTCAACACACCCCGCGAAAGCGATCCCTTCCAAAGCGGAAATTATGCTGAGAACGATATATGAAGAGGGGCCAAAAGGGAACGCGGAACTCCGCTCCCGGCTCAACGTTTCGGACACCACAATCGCCGGCTACGTGACCCTTTTGACCAACCAGGGAGTGCTCGAAAGGGTCGGCGAAGGGCGCTCCGTGGTCTACCAGTTGACCCCCGACGGAATCGCCAAGGTTGGCGAAAAAATCGCCAAGGTTGGCGATTCCCATTCGCCAAGTTTTTCGCCAACCCACCCCCCCCCTAAGAAGGGGGGGTTGGCGAAAAAGGGATGGGCCGAGGCAAGAGAAAATCAGGAGGACAACGAATGGCAGTGAAAGCACCCCGGAAAAGCACCGACCAGGACGCTATTGAGGCGGCACGACTGGAGCGCATCGCGACCTGTGAGCAACAACTGGCAGAGGACCGCGATACCGCCCTCAACACCCTGAAACGCATCGGTATGGGCATTGCGGCATGGAATGACGCCGGCTGGCAGTACGAGGGCAGGCCCACCGGCGAGCCAGCCACCTGGAAGCGCCTGCACAAGCTCGCGTTCCTCTTCGCGCAACTCGCGTGGCTGGACAGCCGCATCAACCACCTGGACGGCATGGCTACCCCGCTCTGGTGCCCGCCATGCCACGCCGCCGAGCAGTTCCCGGGCAACCCATGGATGCAGTACGAGTGCCTCGAGCATGCCGAGGCCTACAACGCCCGCACCGCGGCCAGCATGGCGAGCAACTGGTTTGGAGGCGCTATGCCCCACTGATTGAGTCCAGCCCACGGGGCGGGCACTGCGGGCTGAGATTTTTCAGGGATGCCCGCCCCACCAACACACCACGGAGGAAAGTCATGGCAACGACCGAACGGAAATGCAAGTGTGGCTGCTGGGAACGCTGGCACCGTTACCCCAACACGCCGCTGTTCGATGTGAGGCTGGCGAATGCCACATGCCTCTCCCCGGACTGCCCCTGTCGCAAGTTCGAGCCCACAGGCGGTGACGCGTGAGATGCCGACGATGCAACGGCAAACTGTGGGGGCGCGAATGGTACTGCCTGCCCTGCGGCCTCGCTCACGTCGACCTGCTCCCCGAACGCCGAGGCTCTATCTGGCAGTGCGAGCTGTGCGACATGGCCTTCGATACCGTCGGCCGCAGGAACAGGCACCAGTCCGTCCACATCGACCAGCCGATCGCGCTGATGCCGCTGTGAGCGCAACCACCATCACGGTTGACGTCCGGGGTCCGCCCGTGACGCAGGGTTCCGCCAAGGCCTTCGTAGTCGGAGGGCGGGCCAGGGTCACGCACGACAAGCGCGGCCCCCTGCTCGACTGGCGGGCGGACATCGCTCACGCCGCCGCCATGGTGGCAGACGGGAAGTTCGCCGAGCGTGGCGTGCCGGTAACGGTCCGCGCAGTGTTCCGCGTGCAACGCCCCAAAAGTGCCCCCAAACGCGTTGTAGTGCCCACCACGAAGCCGGACGCTGACAAACTGGCCAGGAGCCTACTGGACGCGCTTACGGGCGTCCTGTTCGCAGATGACTCGCAGGTGGTCACGCTCGCGGTGGATAAGCGGTTCGCGACCAACGGCACCGCCCCGGGCGTGTAT
>JAUPWC010000540.1 GCA_030916665.1 Verrucomicrobiota bacterium | reverse complement strand
TTGGTTCCAGGCCATGATCGTCCGGTTGATGTTTTGGGGCGCACTCAGGATCTTGTGCCAATGGGCGTCGAAGACCGCCCGGTCCTTCCGGTCCGCGCCGACGAACGCGGCCATCCTGATCGCCTCGGGGTCGAGTTGCTGCCGATAGATCGTGTCGAGGTCGGAAGTCTCGACTTCCCTGATCGTGATGCTGGCAAATTGGCTCATGGTTAAACGCACCGTGCTCGCGCACGATGCACTCCATGGTTTCTCATTCCTGCTGGTTAGCTCCTTTCCTCATGCAAGAGCTCCCAGCGATTGAGGTATTCTCCCTCTATATCTTCGAACTTTCTCATGCCGGAATCTTTACGTGCTTCGCCGCTCTTCTTCCGACCAGCGAGCCACTCGCGATGTCTGGTGAATATGTAATTTCGAACGATCTCGCTCGGCACGATGTGGATTTCGGCAGGTTCCTTTCCAAGGATAACCAATGCATAGAAGACGTGTGGAGCTGACCATATTTCATTCTTCTCCGATAGAATCCACTTTGGATCTTTGCCGCTAGAAGTCTTCACTTGGATTGCGACATTCTTGTTCGTCGCAGAATGATATGCCAGAACGTCGATCTTTTCGGCGTTCGAGAGTGTAATTGATGCAAGCCATCCGCGCTTCGAAAGCTCCGCACAGACAAAGTATTGACCAGCGTGCCCAACTAGTCCGTGAGAAATTTTCATTCTTGGCTGACAGTATTCACCTTAACTGAGTTAATAGTATCAAGATTACCGCCATTAAGAGGATGAGGCTGGATAGCCTGTTTAAAATTAACACCCGGATTAGCCGAGTTTAGCTTTTTAGCCGGGTTGTGTCTCGCCCGCGCAAAGTTCAACCCAGCTTGATCAGGTCCGCCGTGGCGGGGACGTCTTTGATGATCTGCGAGGGCTCGGGGCCGACGCCGAGGTAGCGGAGGTTGGGGAGGACGGCGGGCAGTTTTCCCGGATAGGCGATTTCGAGGACGCTGCGCACCATGGCGGCGGTGTAGCGCTGGGCGTTCTTCGGGAGGTCGGCAAACTTGCGGACGCCGCTGATGTCCTCGCTCCAGCCACCGTGCTTGGCATAGACGGGACGGAGGGTCTTGCGCAGGGCTTCGTTGCGCGGGACATGGCCGAAGCGCTGGCCGGCGGCGTCCTCATAGGCGGTGCAGATCAGCAGTTCGTCGGCGCCGGAGAGGGCGTCGATTTTGTTGATCATCAGGTCCTGGTAACCGCCGTAGCGGAGGGCGTCGCCCTTTTCGACGGCATCATACCAGCCGACCATGCGCTGGCGTCCGGTGGTGACGCCGAACTCGAGCTTCTTGAGGCGCGAGCAGAGCGGCAGGTCGTCGGGCATCTGCGTGAGGAAGGTGTGGGTGCCGACCTTGGTGTCGTAGGCCTTGGCGACGCCGAAGGTGTGGATCGGCTGCACCGGGATGCCGGCGCTCTCGAAGAACTCGGGCGTGAAGGTGTGCGAGGCGGTGACGTTGGGCGAGTAGCCGTGGCGCTTGTCGAGCCAGTAGGACTGGCCGAACTCGCCGACGATGCTGTGCCCGGCGGCGAGCTCGCGCAGCACGAGTTCGCGCACCTCGCCGATGTTGGCGCGGAGCTGCTGGCCGGCTTCCCAGTAGGCGGCGGTGAGGGCGTCGAGGTTCAGCGTGAACGGCGCGGCGCCCTTGAAGCGGGTGAAGTCGAAATCGGTCTTCGGGAACAGGCCCAGCTCGATGGCCTCGGCGTTGGCCTTGGTCTCGGCGGTGGTGAGTTTCTCGAAAAAGGCGTCCCAAGCGGCGGGCGACACCTGGCAGACGTGCTGGATGGTGCGGCAGGCGCGGTCGGCGCGCGCGGCGAGTTTGCGCGCGAAGAAATTCGGGCCGCCGAGAAAGTCGGCGTAGGTGATCTGCCACTGGCCGGTCTCGTCCTGGTAGGCGGGCGTGATGCCGCGGCCGGTGGAGCCGCGGGGTTCCTCCTTGAGCACGTTGACGCGGTAATCCTCCCACGCGAGGTCGAGCAGGCGGTGGCTGAGGTCGGAGACGAGCGTGCGCTCGTCGATCACGAGGCGGGAGAAGATGGCGTAGCCCTTGGGCTCGAGCGGGCGGCCCTCCCAGAGGAACTTGCGCGGATCGGCGACGACGCCGGCGCCGATGGCGAGGTGCGGCACGGACTTGGCGACGACGCCCGCGGGGAGGAGGTTCAGCTTCAGGCCGCCGGCGGTGTGGCCGGAGTTGGAACCGCCGTTGACCTTGAAGACGACGGAGACGGACGCCGGGGTGGGGCGCAGTTCCTCGATGACCTCGGGGATGAGGCGGCCTTTGCCTTCGTCACCGAAGGAGATGCCGACATCGGCGATGAGCTGGCTGCGGAAAGGGGAGAGTGGCATCAGAGCGGGAGAGAGGGACGAGGGACCAAGGACAAGGGACAGAGACGGAAAAGGGAGGACTGAGGTCAGAGCAGGGGGGACGGGGCGGCAACGGCAAACTGAGTCAAAAATCAGGAGGCAGGGCGAGCCGTCCCGACGAGCCGAGCCCGAGGCAACGGCTCATCCGGAGGATTCGCCCTACCTTTTGGATAGCCCAGGCGCCGGCCGCCGCTAAAGTCGGCAAATGACCACCCGCGAACTCGACCATGCTCGCCACCTGCTCTGCCGGTTGCAGGACCACATCCGGGATTCCGTCATGGCGGCTTGGCAAAGCCAGGGTCGAAATTTCGCCAAGGTCGTGGCCGTCACGGCGGCCGACACAATCTATCAGGTGGACCGCATCGGCGAGCACGCGATCCTGGAGTGGTTCGACCGGCACTGGCCCAAGACCTGGCCGGTCGAGCTGGCGATGGAAGGCCTGGAGGACGGCGAGGCGGTGACGTTTCCGGCAGGCACGCCGGTCAAAAAGACCCGGTGGCGGTGCATCCTCGACCCGATCGACGGCACGCGCGGCCTGATGTATGACAAGCGCAGCGCGTGGAGCCTGGCCGGGCTGGCGCCGCAGCGCGGCGCGAAGACCACGCTGGCCGACATCGTGGTCGCGGCGATGACCGAGCTGCCGACGAGCAAGCAGTGGCGCGCCGACCAGCTGAGCGCGGTCAAAGGCCACGGAGTCGTGGCGCAGTCGGTGAACGTGCTCACGGGCGAACGTGC
>JAUPWC010000539.1 GCA_030916665.1 Verrucomicrobiota bacterium | reverse complement strand
GGGCGCTGGCCCAGGCCGGTAAACCCAGCGACGCCTTGGTCGAATTCGCGACCATCCAGCGCCAGCATCCCACCGAACCCGATGTGGAGTTCAAATGGGGCCTGGTCCTCGCCCAGCAAAGACGGCTTAGCGAGGCCGTCCCCCACTTAACGCGCGCAGTCGAACTCCAACCGGAAAACCCCGAATCACGCTTCGTGCTCGGGAGCGCCCTGTGGGAAATGCGCCGACCCCGTGAAGCCGCCGTGCATTTCGAGGAGATCCTGCGGCTCCATCCCAACCACGCCGGAGCGCAGCAGGCGCTTGAAGGCCTCAGGCAACTCCGCTGAACGAGCCGCGATGCGCTAACCCACCGCCGCCTTGGTCAGTTCGCCGTTCACGAGACGCCAGAGACCCAACGGATTGGCGTTTTGCAGCTCCACCGGCAGGAGATCGTCGGTGAAACCTTGGTAACACACCGGCCGGGCCCAACGGCACAACGCCCGCGTGCCGACGGAAGTCGTGCGGCCGCCGTCGCTGGTCGACGGATAGGGCCCGCCATGCACGATGGCGTGGCTCACTTCGACGCCGGTCGGATAGCCGTTGAGCACGAGGCGGCCGGCCTTGGTCACCAGCACTTCGATCAGGTCGCCATAATTTTTCGCTTCGGCTGCACCAGCCTGCACGGTCGCCGTGAGCGAGCCTTCGACGCTGGCGGCTACCTTCAGCATCTCGGCGCGATCCTTGCACCAGACCACGAGCGAACTGGGGCCGAAGATCTCCTCGGCCAACGCGTGATTGCCGAGAAAGCTGAGTGCCTCCGTCTCGAACCACACCGGCGCGGCCCCGCAGGCGCCGGCGGTCTTGGCCTGCGCAAGAACCTTCACTCCGGGCTGTTTCGCACGCACGCCGGTGTTGGTGGCGTAAGCCTTGGCGATGCCGGCGGTCAGCATCGAGCCTTCGGGCGTGCCGGCGAGTTTCGCCGCGAGATCCTTCACGAACTGCTCCGCCTGAGGCGAACGTTGCAGGACGATGAGACCGGGGTTGGTGCAAAACTGCCCGACTCCCAAGGTGCTTGAGGCGTGCAGGCCGTCCACGATGGCCGCGGCGCGCTCGGCGAGTGCGCCGGGCAGGATGAACACCGGGTTGACGCTGCCCATTTCCGCATAGACCGGAATCGGTTCCGGCCGCGCCGCGCCGAGATCAGCGAGCGCGCGGCCGCCCTTGACCGAGCCGGTGAAGCCGACGGCCTTGACCAGCGGGTGCTGCACCAACGCCTGACCGATCTCGAAGCCGGCGTCGAACAGCAGCGAAAAAGTGCCTTCCGGCAGGCCGCAGTCGCGCACAGCGTGGAGTATCAGCCGGCCCGTCAGTTCGCTCGTGCCGGGATGCGCCGGGTGCGCCTTGACGATCACCGGGCAACCGGCGGCAAAGGCCGACGCCGTGTCGCCACCCGCCACCGAGTAGGCAAAGGGGAAGTTGCTTGAGCCGAAAACCACGACCGGCCCAAGCGGGCGGAGCATGGAGCGGTGGTCGGGCTTGGGCAGCGGCTTGCGGTCGGGCTGCGCGGTCTCGATGCGCGCATCGGTCCAGTCACCGCCCTCGGCAGCCTGGGCATAGAGGCGAAGCTGACCGACGGTGCGCGCCACCTCGCCCTTCAGGCGGGCCTCGGGCAGTGCCGTTTCCTGCATGGCGCGCGCCACGAGGTCGTCGGCCTTGGTCTCAAGATTGGCCGCGATAGCCCGGAGAAACTTGCCGCGATCAGCACCCGACAGTCGTGCGAGCGCCAGAGCCGCGATGGCCGCGAGAGTCGCCGCGCGGTCGGCGTCGGCGGACGTGGCCGCAAGAAAAGTTGGCTCGAGCGGCGTATTCTTCGCCGGGTCGAAAGCCTTGAACGTGGCGCCGCCTGCGCCGCTGGAGCCGAAGCCGATGAGGGAGCCGCCGTCTGGTTTCATAGGGTAAGTGCGCAGAGTTATGCGTAGCGATCGGGATTAAGCAAAGTCAGATCCACGGACGGCTTTCGCTCACAGAGGAAATCCGCTATCAGGCGTCCGGCCCCGGGGGCCAGCGTGACGCCCAGCATGGCGTGGCCGCAGGCCGTCGTGAGATTGCGGTAGCGCTGAAACCTCCCGATGTAGGGCAAACCGTCCGGCGAGACCGGACGGAAGCCAAACCACGGGCGCACGCCGTCAAAGTCGGCCGCCGTGAACTCCGGCATGTAGGCGCGAGCCGCCGCGATGATCTGTTCCACCCGCTCGGGCCGCACGCGGTCGTGGTGTCCGGCGATCTCCATGGTGCCGCCGAAGCGCAGCGTGTCGCCCATCGGCGTGACGGCGACGCGGCGTTCTTTCAGGATGAAGGGCTTGGTGATGCGGAATCGCGGATTCGGCAGCGTGAGGCTGTAGCCCTTGCCCGCCTGCATTGGCAGGCGCAGTCCCAGTCCCGCGGCCATACCGCCGGACCACGAGCCGCCGGCCAGCACAAATTCATCGGCAATCAGTTCGCCTGCGGTGGTCTGCACGGCGGAGATCCGGCGGTCCGGTGCCCGCCAGCCGTAGATCGTCGTGTTCCAGCGGAACTGCACTCCCATCTCGGCCAGCAACCCTGACAATGCCGCGCAAAACTTCGCTGGTGTCAGATGCGCGTCGATCGGGAAATAGACCGAGCCCGCAACGTCGAGCTTCACGCCGAGCCCAAGGTCGGCGGTTTGCGTCGCGTTCAGCACGCGCGCTTCCACCCCCAGTGCGTTGGCGATGCGCGCGAGCCCGGAGGCCGCGTCGTCGAGGCTCTCCTGGGTGCGGCACAGGTTAAGCAGGCCGTCCTTGCGGAACTCGGAGCGGTCGCCGGTCAGGTCGTCCAGTTCCTCGTAAAGCGCGCGGCTTTGCAGGCAAAGGTCGCGCAGGACCGGCGCGGCGCGGGCGACTTGGCGGTGGTTGCTGGCCCGCCAGAACAGCCAGCCCCAGCGCATCAGGTCGGTATCGAGTCGCGGCTGGATGTAAAACGGACTGCGCGAATCCATCATCCACTTGAGGCCCTTCCAAACCATTCCCGGAGCGGCCAGCGGGATGACATGGCTCGGCGAGATGTAACCCGCGCTGCCGAGCGCGCAGTGGTCGTGCCCCGGGCCGGCCTGCCGCTCGACCATCGTCACCTGCAGGCCCTCGCGTGCCAGATAGTAGGCCGTGCAAAGGCCGACGATGCCGCCGCCGCAGATGATGACCGATTTCGCCGCGCGCATTGCTTCAGCCCATGCCCCACGCAAACGGGTCGGTCGGATCCAGCAGCAGCGTGGCGTCGGCCGTCACATGCGCGGTGCCCGTGATCGTCGGGACCACCTTGTCGCCCTGCCGCCGGTATTTAGCCCGGAATGTGCTTCCGACGAT
>JAUPWC010000538.1 GCA_030916665.1 Verrucomicrobiota bacterium | reverse complement strand
ATCTATCAAGACCTCTATCTCGTGGACGCTACAACCGGCGCCCGGATGATCCTCGCCCGGGGAATCGGCGAAAAAGCCGGCGTTCGCTGGTCCCACGACAATCGCTGGATCGCCTGGTATGCCGACCGGCAGTGGTTCGTCGCCGACAGCCGGGACGGCTCCGTGCGTTCGCTCAGCCAGACGCTGCCCTTCCCTGTCCACAACGAGCGCCACGACATGCCGGAGATGCCAGGTGCTTACGGCACCGCCGGCTGGAGCCGCGACGGCCAGTCGCTGCTCCTCTATGATCGCTACGATCTCTGGCAGGTTTTCCCCGACGGCCGCCCCGCCCGCAACCTGACGGGCGGATACGGCCGCCAGCAAAAGCTTGAGCTGCGCCTCACCAATCTCGCGCCCAGCGAACCCGAAAACGAAACCCGCGGCATCGATCTCGACCGCCCGCTGACGTTCCGCGGGGAAAACGAAGACACCCGCGACACCGGCTTCTTCCGCTTCACCTCGCCGGACTCCGCTCCGCAACGCCTCCTCTGGGCCGCCAAGGACCACCGCTACGTCGGCCGCGCCCTGGACGCCGACACGCTCCTGCTCACCGGCTCTCGCTTCGACGAGTATCCCGACATCCTCGTGACCAACTCAAGCTTCAGCGCGCCGCGCAAGGTGACCGACGGCGGCGCCCAACTCGCACCCTTCCTCTGGGGTTCGGCCAGCCTGGTGAGCTACCGCGGTCCGGACGGCCAGCCGCTGTCCGGCATGCTCTGCAAGCCGGCGAATTTCGACCCGACGAAGAAGTATCCGATGATCGTCTATATCTACGAGCGGCTCTCGGCCAACGTGCACCGTTTCTTCACGCCCGCGCCGCTGGCCGTCATCGATCCGAGCTTCTACGCCAGCAACGGCTACCTCGTGCTCATGCCCGACATCGCCTACACCACCGGCAGGCCCGGCCCGAGCGCCTACCAGTGCGTCATGGCCGCGGTCGATGCGGTCGTGGCGCAGGGCTTCGTGGACGAGAACGCACTCGGCCTCGAGGGCCATTCGTGGGGCGGCTACGAGACCTGCTACATCCTCACCCAGACCGGCCGGTTCCGCGCCGCCGAGGCCGGAGCCATCGTGGGCAACATGACCAGCGCCTCCGGGGCCATCGGCGAGAGCTCCGGCCGCTCCCGCCAGTTCAAGTACGAGCAAAACCAAAGCCGGATAGGTGCAACCCTCCAGGCGGCCCCGCATCTTTATGTGGAAAACTCACCGGTGTTTTTCGCGGACCGCGTCACCACTCCGCTGCTCATCCTCCACAATGACCACGACGACATCGTGCCGTGGCCGCAGGCCGTCGAATTTTTCCTCGCCCTGCGGCGCCACGGCCGGGAGGCCTATCTCCTCAACTACAACCACGACCTGCACAGCCCGCGCCGCCATGCCCACCGCCACGATTTTGCCCGCCGCATGCACCAGTTCTTCGACCATTTCCTCAAGGGCGCCCCCCAACCCGCCTGGATGACCGAAGGCATTCCTTACCTCGACCGCGACGAGGAGAAACTCCGCTTCCGCGACACGCCCTGATTCCACTTTCACCCGATCCGCCATGACTACTCCCCGAAGACTTCTGCTCGCTACGCTTCTTCTGCTCGCACCGCTCGCCGCCAGCGCCACGTCGCCGTTTGACGGGCGCTGGCGCCTGGACACCGCGCGCAGCTCTGCTCTCGACGGCTGGAGCGCCTGGGACCTCGTCATCTCGATGAATGGCTCCCGCGTCAGCCTGCGCCACGACATGCAGTGGCGTTCGACGAAACACCAGGCGACGAACACGGTGGACACCGCCGCGCCGTCCGAGATCGCTGATTTCTTCCGTGTCGAACAACGCCACATGGCGCTCTATCCGGCAAAGGGCGGCAAGACCGCCGCGCGCGCCGGCTGGCTGGACGCCGGACGCACGCTGCGTGTCGAGGCCGACACCCCGATAGAGATTTCCCAGGGTCGCGCCGTCATGCGCCTCTACTGCGAATACCGCCTCATCGAGGGCGACCAGTCCCTCGTTCTCATCGAGCTCCACAGCTCCCGTCCCCAGCCGCTCGTTTACCGTTTCAACCGCGTCCCCCAATCCCCTTAAGCCATGCGCCGCGTCATTTTCCTTCTCGCCCTCGTGCTCGGCCCCTTGCTGCCCGCCGTCGAAATCGCCCGGTCGGCGTTCGTCATGCATTGGGACGGCCAATGGCAGGTCACCGGCGGCCTGCCCGAGAAGGTCCTGCTCGTCAGCCTTCAGGGCCTCGCCAACCGCGCCTCCCCGCAACTCTACGTCGTCCATCCGCGCGACTTTCAGTGGGAAATAACCGAGCCCCTCTTCGATTTCTATCAGCGCAAGCACGGGGTTCGCTTTTCCGAACTCAAGACGGCCGAGGAGGCGCTGAGCCGTTTCGCCGGCGCCGCCAAGGGCTACGTCGTCTGGGATCCGGGCGTCCCGGCGACGATGAACGTGGCCTTCACCATCGCGGGACTCGAGGACGCGCTCGTGGTGACCGCCAACCTCATCCCGCTGGTGGAGAAGCACGGCCTGAAGCCCATCGACGACCTGCGCGGGCGATACACCGGCAAGACCGACGCCCAGATCTACGGCGACGCCGTCACCCGTTACTGGGCGCGCTGCACCCACGACAGCATCATGCTCATGGGCGGCCACGCCGGCGCGGTGCGCCAGCCCGCCATGGCCGACTGGGGCGTCCGCCAGAGGATGTTTTTCCAGGATCTCTCGGCCAACCCCAAACACCCGGAGGAACTGGCCCTCGCGCAGAAACTCCTCTCCGAACTGCAACCCGGTGCCACGGTCTTCGGCTGGCATTCCTACGCGAAGGACACGGAGGAGCAGTGGACCACATTGCTCTCCGGCTATGGCCTCAAGATGGAAGGCCTGCACAATCTCCCCAACCTCAGCTTCAACTGCCAGTTCGGCT
>JAUPWC010000537.1 GCA_030916665.1 Verrucomicrobiota bacterium | reverse complement strand
GCCACCAATCCGTACCTTTGTAACGTATTACGTTACCAATTTGCCGGCGCGCTGTTCCTCTTCAACGGGCTGATGCAGGTCCCCGGCCGCGAGAACCGCCGCGCGGCGCTGCGCAACCTGCACGCGGTCTGCCGGCCGGACGCACCGCTGCTGTTCACCACGCACGACCGCGATGATCCGAGGGAGGCCAAGGAATGGGCCAAGGAGGCGGAGCGCTGGGCCCGCGGGGAGCAGAACCCGCGGCTGCTCGAATTCGGCGACCGCTACTTCACCGACGACACCGGCAACACCTTCATGCACCTGCCCGACCGGCCCGAAATCCTCGAAGACCTCGCCGCCACCGGCTGGACCCACGTCCACGACCGCATGCGCGACGAACTCGCGAGCGAGACCCCCAAGGTCCGCAATTTCTCCGACAACTGCCGCTTCTGGGTGGCGCGCCGCCACTGAGCATCTCCGACGCACTTTCGCACAAACCATCAAGACCTGCGCCGCACCTTTCGCTAAGCTACCGCCTCCACCATGAACTCCGGCTTCCAGCACCTGCAGATACCCGACCCGGTTTTCGGCGGCACCGTTCCCGCCATCGCCCAGTATCCCACGTCGCAACAGGCCGCCGGCGTGACCGTCGGTCCGTTCACCTGGGAGGCCACCTTCAATGCCCCGCTCGCACCCGGCCGTTTTCCCGTTTGCGTGATCTCGCACGGCGCAGGCGGCTCGCACCTGCTTTATCGCGAACTCGGCACCCACCTCGCCCGCGCCGGCTGGATCGTCGTCTGCGCCGAGGCGCCCCGCGACAACCGCAACGACAACTCTCTCTCTTACTCCGACGAATCCGTCACCCACCGCTGCCGGCACCTGACCGCAACGCTGGACGCCCTCCTCGCCCACCCGCAGCTGGGCGCCGGCGCCGACCCGGCACGCATCGCCCTCGTCGGCCACTCCCTCGGCGGTTGCGCGGCCCTTGCCCTGGTCGGTGGTCAGCCCTGGTCGCGGAAACGTTCCCCGATTCCCGTGCAGCCCGACCCGCGTTTCCGTGCCGCCGTGCTGATGGCACCAGCCACGGGTTTTTACCGCGGACCGGGCGCTCTGGCCAAGGTCGCCGGCAAACTGCTCGTGCTCGCCGGGGAAAAGGACGACGTGACCCCGGCGGAGGACATCCGGCACGACCTGCAGGGTCTGCCGTCATCCGTGGCCTGCGAGTTCGTCGTCATCAAGGGCGCGGGGCACTATTCCTTCCTCAGCCCCTTCCCCGAGGCGTTGCGCCAGCCCGATTTCCCGCCCGCGCAGGACCCGGCAGGCTTTGACCGCGCGCAGTTTCATCGGGAGCTGCCGGGAATCGTCGAGAGCTTCCTCGCCAAGGCGCTGCCGCGCCCTTAGGCGCCGGATGCACTCCCCATGCACCACTACCGGCAGGCCGTCCTCCGAAGCCTGGATGCCATCGAACAATGCCTGCGGCGCCCGATCGCGCTCCACGCGCTGGCCCGGCGCGCCGGTTTCTCGCTCTGGCACTTTCACCGCATCTTCGCCGAGCAAACGGGCGAATCGCTCGGCTCCTACCTGCGCAAGCGCCGCCTGACGGCCGCGGCCGAGGATCTGGCCCGCACCGAGCGCAGCGTCCTCGCCATCGCGCTCGACTACCAGTTCGAGTCGCACGAGGCGTTCACCCGCGCCTTCAAGGCCGCGTTCGACTCCACGCCGAGCGAATTCCGCCGCACTGGCAAACTCGCCTGGCTGCGCACCCGGCCCGAAGTCACGGCTACCCGCCTGCACACCCTTCCTGCCCGCACCACCATGAAGCCCACGATCCTCGAACTCCCCGCCCTTCATCTGCTCGGCCTGAGCGCCCGCTTCGTGCCGCCGATGTCCCCCGAGGCCGACAACCTCGATGTCGTGCCGCAACTCTACCGCCGCTTCTGCCCGCTGATCCCGACGCTGCCGCCGATGCAGGACAAATACGTCTGGGGTGCCGCGCGTTTCCCGGCGGACAAGGACCGCCGCCACCCGGACGAGCGCGAATACCTCGCCTCGATCCAGGTCGCCGCCGGCAGCAGGGCCAAGCCCCCGTTCTCGCTCTGGAAAATCCCCGCCGGCACCTACGCCTGCTTCACCCACCGGGGCCCGGTCGCCACCTTCGGCGAGACCATGAACTACGCCTTCGGCACGTGGCTGCCCCGCTCGAAATTCGTCCACGGCGACTCACCCAACCTCGACCGCCAGGACGAGCGCTTCGGCGACGGCGGCCGGGACTGCGAGTTCGACTTCCTGATGCCGGTCAGGCCGAAATGATCGTCACTCGCTCCGCGGCCGCAGGATCGCCAGCTGGCCGAAGTCGGCGAGGCTGATGTCCTCCAGGCGGTTTCCCTTCACCAGCGAGTCCTCGATCGTGTTGGGATTGCACGAGCGGTCGTTGACGCGGATGCCCTGCGTGCGGTTGCCCGTGATGGTGACCTTGCTGAAGCGGTTGTAGCGGCTGGCCGTGCCGGGCAGTTCGCGCGTCTCGGCGATGAAGATGCCCTGTTCGCCGTTGTGGTTCAGCGTCACGCGCTCGAAGACGTTGCCGATCGAGTCGCGCATGAAAATGCCCTGGCTACCGTTGTCGCTGGCGTTGCAGTCCACGATGCGGTTGCGGTTGAAGCGCCAGTCGAAGGAGAAACCCGCGCTGCGGTTGCGTTGCAGGTTGAGCCCGGTGAACTCGCTGTCCTCGGTCTCGTAGGCGGCCACGCCGTCGAACTCGTTTTCATAGGCCTCGATTTTGCTCAACCGCACGCGCCGGCAGTGCTTCTCCAGCACGATTCCGCCCGAGCGGGCACGCACCGTCGTGACCTCCTCGACCAGCACGTCTTCCGCCCCGCGGATCGTGATGCCGTTGTTGCGGACCGCGGATCGCCCTTCCTCGTCGCAGGGTCCGCCCCAGCATTCGAACTGCTGTTCGGCCCGGTTGCCGTCGATGAACATCCGGCGCACCGCCACGCGCCGCACCAGACGGTCGGGGCGGGTGCCCTCGCCGCCGATCACCACGACGGGACAATTGGCGCGGGCCGCGAGCACGAGTTTTGTTTCCGCGCCCTGCCCGCGGAGTTCGAGATCGTCGCGGTCCAGCATGACCGGCCGGGTGATCGTGAAGCTGCCGGCCCCGAGCTCCACGATGCCGCCCTCGGCCGGCAGAGCCGCGAGTGCGGCGTGGAGGGCCGCCTCCCCCTCGGCCGCCGTTACAAGCCGCCGGGCCTTCTCCGCCGCCGGAGAATCCGTGAGCAGCAGCAAGCCGACGACCAACCATAACAAACCACGGTGCCAACGCAGGGGTGAAACGGAAAGTCTCATGCGGACGCCCTGAGCAAGATGACGGCGCAGAAAAAGGCACCTTCAAAATGTGGGCAGCGCGCTGGCGCGCGCTTTTTCCAGACCGGCGTGCGCCAGCGCGCTGCCCACAAGCCGAAGCGGTCTACCGCGCGAGTTTCGATTCCAGCGCCGCCTTCGCCGCCGGCCACTCCTCGCGGATGATGCTGAACATGGCCGTGTCGCGCTCGTAGCCGTCGTGCGGACGGAGCATCTGCTTGCGCAACACGCCCTCGAACTTCGCCCCGATGCGCTGGATCGCCGAGCGGGACTGCGCGTTGTTGGCGTCGGTCTTGAGCTGCACGCGCAGCGCGCCCCAGGCCTCGAAGGCCTGGCGGAGCATCAGGAATTTGGCCTCGGTGTTGAGGGCGGTCCGCTGGGCCTCGGGGGTGATCCAGGTCCACCCGATCTCCAATCCGCGATGCGGCCGGCGGATGTCGATGAAGCGCGTCGTGCCCACCACGCGGTTGTCGTTGCGGCGCACCGTGGCAAAAGCCACCTCGGTGCCGGCCGCCTGCGCGGTCAGCGCGTCCGCCACGTATTTCTCGACATCCGCGAGGCTCGCAAATGGCGGGATGATGAGGTAGCGGAACACCTCCGGCACCGCCGCGGCAAGCAGGCCCGGCGCATGCGCGAGGCTGAGCGGCTCCAGCCGCACGTGGCGGCCTTCAAGGAGGACGGGCTGGGGATCAAAACTCATGCGCCCAGCCTGCATTTCGGGAGCAGACACCCAAGCCTGTTCGGGCTGTAGCGGCGGTCTATGATCGCCGTTGTCCCGCAACGCTGGCCCCCCGCGCCGGGCTGATAGTCCCGCCACCCATCCCTGATAAACGCTCCGGAGCAACCACCGCGCTTGCCGGGCCTCCGCCTCCCTGCCAAGTTGACGGCATGTTTCAACTGCCACCCGACCGCGTCCTCCTGTGGCTCGGCGCCCTGCTCTATCTCGCCGGCTTTCTCACCGGCCTGCTGGCGTTGCTGCGGCGGACCGGCGGGGCCGCCCAACGCACCTGGTTGAACGTCCTGCTGGTCGCCGGCTGGGCCTGCCAGTGGGGCGGTCTGTATGTGCGCGGCGTGGCCGCCGGCGGCTGCCCGCTGGGCAACACCTTCGAGCTGGTGCAGTTCGTCGCCTGGTCCGCCATGTTGGTCTATTTTTTCGTAGGCACGGCGTTTCGCGTCAGCCTGCTGGGGCTGTTCACCGCCGGCTACGCCGCCGCCCTGGCCTTCATCGCGCTGCTCATAACGGCGTGGGACACCGCCCGCGGGGAGAGGATTTTCGGCGACAATCCCTGGATCGAGATGCACGCCGCGCTCGCGGTCTTCAGCTACGGCGTCTTCGGCCTGCTCGCCCTCACGGCGGTGATGCACCTGCTCCAGAACTGGAGCCTCAAGCACAAGCGCCTCAACGGGCTCTTCTGGTTCCTGCCCTCAGTCGTCCAACTGGACCAGATCAACCAGCGCATGCTCTCGCTCGGCGTGCTGCTGCTCAGCTTCTCCCTTGTCGTCGGCGGCAACTGGTTCCGGCAGGACCCGGCCTCCGTGGACCTGCCCAAGCTGATCGTCACCATCGGCGTGTGGTTCGCCTATCTGGTCGTGCTGCTGCTGCGCTGGCGCGCCTGGCTAGTGTCGGTCCGTTTCTCCTGGGTCTGCCTCGTGATGTTCATGCTGGCGCTGCTCTCGCTCGGCCCGGTGAACTCCAGCCGGCAGCACGAAATCCCCCTCACTCCCGCCGACCGCTGACGATGGAGCCCACGCCGCCTGTTCTCTTCTTCCTCGGGGCCACCCACCACACCGCGCCGCTGGCCGTGCGCGAGAAGCTGGCGCTCGACGAGACCCGCACCGCCGCCCTGGCGGCCAAACTCCAGGCCACGCCGGGCGTGAAGGAATTCGCCTTCGTCAACACCTGCAACCGCGTCGAGCTCTACGGCGTCGGCGCCGCCGCCGTCTTCGGCGGTTTCACCGGCACGCTGGCCGAGGTCACCGGCTGCTCGCCGGAGGAGATCGGCGCCGTGGTGAAGACCCACACCGGCCACCATGCCATCGAGCACCTCTTCAGCGTCGCCGCCGGCCTCGACTCCCAGATCGTCGGCGAGACCGAGATCCTCGGACAGGTGAAGGACGCCTACGACAAGGCGCTGGCCCGCCACTGGACCGGCCCGGTGCTGAACCGTGTTTTCCAAAAAACTTTCCAGGCCGCGAAGCACATCCGCACCCACACCCGCATCGGCGAGGGCCAGGTCAGCGTGGCCAGCGTCGCGGTCGATCTTGCGGGCAAGATCTTCGGCGACCTCGCTCCGGTCAAGGTCCTCGTCGTCGGCGCCGGCGACATCGGCCTGAAAACCGCGCAGGCCTTCCAGAGCCGCGGCGCCAAGGCCATCACCGTCGCCAGCCGCACGCTTTCGCGCGCCGAGGAGACCGCCGCCGCCGCCGGCGGTTGGGCCGCCAGTCTCGCCGACCTGCCCGACCTGGTGGCCGGCGCCGACATCGTTGCCAGCTCGACCTCCGCCCCGGGGCTGGTGCTCCCGCGCGACTTGGTGGCTGCTGCGATGAAGCGCCGCGCCGGCCGGCCGCTGTTCCTCATCGACCTCGCCCTGCCCCGCGACATCGACCCCGCCGCGGCCGAACTGCCCAACGTCTTCCTCTACAACCTCGACGACCTCGCGAAGATCGCGGAGGAGAACATCGCCCACCGCGAAGCCGAGGTCGCCCGCTGCAAAGCCATCCTCGCCGAGCGCACCGCCGCCCTCTGGCCGCAAGTGGCGCGGAACCTGGGATCGGCCGATTCCTGAAACCCAAGTCGTGGCCCGCGTCTCGGCATGAAGAGCGCTTGCCGGCTGCCTGCCCGCACCAGAGGACAGAGTGATTTTCATGTCCCAAGGTTCACCCTGAAATGCAACATTGCCCGCAACCTGCTGCTTGGTTTTGCAGCCGAGCACGAGGGACACGGAGCGGCTGCGATCTTGCCAAAGCGGAAGTGGCAGCCATCTTCAGGGCAACGGGCCGTATTGCCATGAAATCGAAGACTCCAGCCACCCTCCGCGAGGTTTTGCCCAGCGAAACCCCGCTGAAGCGTGCGACCCGTCGCCGTAAGTTGAAACGGCTGCTCAATGCCGGTCTGGGTTTGAAACCCGCCGAGCTGAGCAAGGCTGTCCGTCCGGGCTATCTGGAGACCTTCCGTGTCATGGAGGACCCTGCTCCCTATGGCCGGCGCCGTTCTCGTCGATAGCAGTTGGTTCATCACGCTCCAACGGAGCGGTGAGGATCCCTTCCTGGTGTTGGGCGCTCATGCCGACGACCATGAATTCCTGACCTGCGGCATGGTGTTGATGGAGGTCTTGAGAGGCATTCATGCGCCACGGCTGGCCCAGCGCTACCGCGAGGCCCTCGGAGTCATGGTGTGTATTCCCACCACCAGCCGGGTTTGGGACCGATCCACCCAGATCGCGCTCGCCCTCGACCGCAGAGGCACACCGATACCGCCGCAGGACTCCCTCATCGCCGCCCATGCCCTGCAGGCCAACGCCTCGGTGCTGACGCTCGACCTACACTTCCAGCAGATTCCGGGGCTCAGCGTGCTCACCACCCTGGAATGAGCTTCGCCACTAGCACGGCGAAGCCACCGCCGCCCGCATGGTGCGGGAGAAATACCTCGACGACCTCTGCGCCCCCGACTGGGACACGCGGTTCTTCATGGGCACGGTGTTTCCCTACATTCCTTGGGTAGTGGTCGGCGTCTTCTGTTCACCGAGGGCATACCAAGGCGGGCCCAATTTCGGCTGAAGGCTTTCCAACATCGGTTTGCCTCACGCCAAAGCCTCCAATGGGCGCGGAAAGTCTTTGAGCTTGGTAGTGGCGCTTCCTGCCTGGCGCTTTGCCCTCTGCACTCGGTAACTCACCCTCTGTTCTTCTTTCTCCGTTCTCCGCAAAGCCCAAGGACACCAAAGCGCTCAGAACGCTCATTGAGATACGGCGTTACGAGACTCATTTCAGTGAGTAAAATTCGACGGGCGTCAGGAATATTGAGGACGGCGGGTTGACCAGCCAGCCTTCGCTCGGCAGCTACGGCGCGGTCGGCACTCACTTGAGTGCCGAGAAATCGACGGGAGTCAGAAACACTGATGCAGGCGTCTGGACGAGAATCTTGCCGTTGGCTTCCGAGGCGTCGCGGACCTTAATCCACTCCGAATCCTGGCGGAAGGAATTGAAGGAGGCTTTGGCGGCGTCCACGGACTTGTGGGCGAGGAGGTAGATCAGCGTCTTGCCGGCGCCCTTGTTTTCATCGGTGGGATGGAAATACGGGAGGTTGGTCATGCCGTGTTTCTCGAAGAGCTTGAGCGTGTGGTTGCGGAAACGGGCGTCGAGGGCGTCGAGCTTGCCGTCGTTGCAGACGTAGGTGCGGAGTTCGAAGATGCGCCCGCTAGCGGGCTGGCCCACATTCGGAGCGGGCCAGGCGGGGGAATAGTCGGTGGTGGCGAGGTAGGTGGACTCGACCTTGCTCACGATCTTGCCGTCGGCCTCGGAGGCGTCGCGCACCTTGTGCCACTCGGGATCATCGATGAACCCCTTCCACGAGGCCTTGGCGGCGTCGCGACTGGCGTGACGGAGGATGTAGTAAAGCTTGTCCTGGTCCTTCTCCTCCACGGGCAGCCAGTAGATGATGTTCTCCATGCCGTGTTTCTCGAAGAGCTTGCAGGTGTGGTCGCGGAAACGCGCCAGCATCGCGGGCATCCGGCCGGGGAGCACGGTGTAGATGCGCAGCTCATAGACGGGAGCGGCGGTTTCGGCGGCAAGGGCGGGCGAGACGAGGCCGGTGAGAACACCAAGGAGCAGGGCAGCGAGGGATTTCATGGGGTATGTAACCACGAAACACACGAAATACACGAAAAGGCAAAAGCAGGGTTGGTCTAACCACAGAGCGTCTGGCCAAGGCAGGGTGCCCACGGAACACACGGAAACCGAACCAGCCCTTCCGTGTATTCCGTGTGTTCCGTGGGCTAAACAACCGGGGCGAGGTCGCCCCGGCTCCATCATCTTGGGCGGCGCGTGTTTTGTGGTG
>JAUPWC010000536.1 GCA_030916665.1 Verrucomicrobiota bacterium | reverse complement strand
GCTCGATCTTCACGCGGCGGCAGCGCTCGGCGTTGGCCTCGGTGACGGTGAGGCGGTATTCGCCGACCGACAGCTTGTCGTCGCGCTTGGGCACGCGGCCGAAGTGGCGGTGCGACCACGTGGCGACGGTCTCGCGCGGGTTCCACTCGAGCGGCCAGCCGGTCTCGGCCTGCAGCT
Source organism: Verrucomicrobiota bacterium (assembly GCA_030916665.1). Taxonomy (GTDB): domain Bacteria; phylum Verrucomicrobiota; class Verrucomicrobiia; order Opitutales; family Opitutaceae; genus Lacunisphaera. The sequence goes on along the minus strand of JAUPWC010000536.1, from coordinate 10,171 downwards.
CGCGCATGGTGAGCGAACCGGCGACGACGATGGCGTGCTCGGTGCGCTCGTAGATGGGGCCGCTCTCGATGTCGAACTCGTCGCGGATGTCGCCGACGATCTCCTCCAGCACGTCCTCAAAGGTGATGATGCCCGCGAGCTTCTTCTCCGCGTCGAGCACCACGGCGAGGTGGCTGCGCGAGAGGCGGAACTTCTCGATCATCGTGTGGAGCGGGGTCGTGAGCTCGAACTTGATGACGGGGCGCACCAGCGGCTCGAAGGTGGCGTCGGGGCCGAGCAGGCTGATCTGCCAGAGCCACTCGCGGATGAGGAGGAGGCCCTTGATGTCGTCGAGGGAGCCGTTGCAAACGGGGAAACGGCTGTGGCCGCTGATCTGGGCGGTGCGGAGGTTCTCGGCGAGGGGCTTGTCGAGCCAGAGGGCGGTGACCTGGTCGCGCGGACGCATGATCTGCTGCGCCTGGGTCGAGCGGGCGCGCAGCGACTGGACCATGAGCTTGTTGATCGCGGCGTCGCCGGGGTGCGTGTGGCGCGCGTGGCTGAAGACGTATTCGAGCTCCTCGGCACTGAAGGCGTGCTCGCCCTCCGTGGCGGGCCCGAGGCCGCCCCAGCGCAGGAACTGGTTGGCCGTGCCGTTGAGCGCCCAGATGAACGGCAGGAACAGGTAGTAGAAGCACATCAGCGGACCGGCGGTCCACAGCGACACGCCCTTCGGGCGCTGGATCGCGAGGGACTTCGGGGCGAGTTCGCCAAACACGATGTGCAGGAAGGTGATGATGGCGAAGGCCACGGCAAAGGCGATGGATGACACGGCCTTGGGGTCGGTGATGCCAAAGCTAGCCAGCAACGGTCCGATGCGGTGCGCCAAAAAGGGCTCGCCCACCCAACCCAGGCCGAGGCTGGACAGCGTGATGCCGAGCTGGGTGGCCGACAGAGCGGCATCAAGGTGCTGGGTGGCCTTGAGCGCCATGTTGAGCCGCCAGCCGGCCTTGCCCTTCTTGGCCAGCGGCCGCAACTGGCTGGCGCGGACCTTCACGAGGGCAAATTCGGCGGCCACGAAGAAGCCATTGGCCAGCACCAAACCAATGATGACGATGAGCTCCAAGGTGATGCTGAAGAAGGTCTGCATGCGTGAGGGGCGTCACACTACCCGCCACGCCCGGTCAAACCAGCGGGAAATTATTTTTGTCCAAGTTCCTGTTGCGCAACGTCTGGCGTCCGCCCAAGCTGCGCCGCATGGCCGCCCCCGCCTCCGACCAGCTCGCCAACCGCATCTTGCGCGGTCTGGCGGTCGGCGTGGTCCTCGGGATCGTGACCCTGCTCACCGGACCGCAGGTCGCGCTACCGGTCGGGTTGCAGGAACTCCTGGTACACATCGGCATCAAGTCCTCGGCGAACCTGCTCGAGGCCATGCGCGGCGTCTCGACCGTGCTGCTGGATCCGTTCGGGCGGGTTTTCCTGCGCCTGCTGTTTTTCGTGATCGTGCCGCTGGTGTTCGCCTCGCTGGCGACCGGAGTCGTCCAGCTCGGCCGGCCCGACAAGCTCGGCCCGCTCGCCGGCCGCACGTTTTTCCTGTTCTTCCTCAACATGGCCATCGGCGTGGCCCTCGGTCTCATCATGATGAACACCGTCCAGCCGGGCGGCTTCATCGACGCCGAGACCAAGGCGCGGCTCATGGCTGAGTTCGGCGGGGCGGCCCAGAAGCACGTGGCCGCGCAGGCCGGCCAGACCGGTCTCTCACTGACGGTGATCGTCGAGATGTTCATGCCGGCCAACCTTTTTGCGGCCGTCGTCGGCTCGAGCACGGCCCGCATCGGCGACGTGCTCCCGCTCATCCTCTTCGCCATCCTCGTCGGCGTCGTCGGCATGTCGTTCCCCGACGCCAAGCGCCGCCGGTTGCTGGATGCGCTGGGAATGGCCACCGAGCTGATGACCGGCATCGTGCACCTGGCCCTCCGCCTCGCGCCCTACGCCGTGCCCTGCCTCATCTACAGCGTGCTGGTAAAATCCGGCCTCGATATCATCAAGGCGCTCGGGGTCTTTCTCGTGGGTTGTGCCGCCGTGATGGCGATCCATCTTTTCGGCACGATGTCGCTGTGGCTCAAGGTCTGGACCAAGTGGAGCCCGCGTGCCTACTTCGCGGCGATCAAGGACGTGATCGTGACGGCCTTCTCGACCAGCTCCAGCAACGCCACGCTGCCCACGGCGTTGCAGAACGCCACGGAGAAGCTCAAGCTCTCGCCCAGCACGGCGGGCTTCGTGCTCCCGCTCGGCACCACGATGAACATGAGTGGCACGGCGCTCTACGAGGGTTGTGTGGTGCTCTTCGTCGCGCAGGTCTTCGGCATCGATCTGTCACTCGGCCAGCAGGTCACGCTGCTGCTGTTGTCCGTGCTGAGCGCCGTGGCCGTGGCCGGCATCCCGGGTGGCTCGCTGCCGCTGATCGCCGGCCTGCTCATCACCTTCGGCATCCCGCCCGTGGGCATCGGCAGCATCCTCGGCACCGACCGCATCCTCGACATGTGCCGCACGGCCACGAACGTCGGCTGCGACATCACGACCGCGGTGGTCGTGGACGAGATGACGAAGCGCGCCGAGGCCCGGACGGGGTCGAGATGACACGATTCTGAGAATCCTGCGTCCGGCTTGCCCCGCGTGGCCGTGGATCCTTCGCTGCGCTCAGGATGACACGCTTCTAGAAAAGAACCTGTTTCCAGTCATTCTGAGCGAAGCGAAGAATCCAGCCGCCCTCGACAGACCGGTTCACCTCGGGGGCGTATAAACCGCGCCCTCGGCCATGCCGAGCAGTTGCTGGTAGGGTTCGCCTTCCTCGTGGTCGGCCATGATCTGCACCTTCAGATAGACCGACGGGGCCAGCCGGATCATGCCGAGCATGAAAAATTTGTAGTCGCCGGACTTGGGCGGCAGGCCGACCAGCTTCCGATCGGTCATCACCGCGTAGTAGCCGAAACCCTTGGGCGGGTAGAACGGCTTCACCACCGGTTTGCGCTCCACAAAATCGCCCGAGGAAAGGATGCGCTCGGACACTCGGACCATCTGCTCGTTGAGCTTCTGGTCGGTCGGGAAATCATCGGCTCCTTCGGTGGCGACGCTGTAGATGGCGCGGGCGTTGACCCTGGGACTGTCCGGCATGAGGACAATTTTCAGCTCGCCCACATCCTCGCTGGAGAGAGCCCAGCGTCCGACCGGGAACAGTTCGAGACGTCCGCCGTTGGGCAGCTTGAAGACGGTGAAAGCCTCGGCGAGGCCGCCGGCCGCCGCCAGGAGGAAGATGCTGACTGCCATCCACGCTTTCACTCCGGTAATCAAAACCATGATGCCGCCGGTTTCCAGCCGCGTTTTGTAACGTGATGGCGGGGCAAGGTGGAGCGACCTGACCTCAGGACGCTTGGCTCCCTCCGGCGAACAATCCAGCGCGTTGGGGTCAACCCGCTCCACCTTGAAACAGCCAGTCAGCGCGGGCTGCCCGTCAATCCCCTGGATTCTTCACTCCGTTCAGAATGACAGGAACGGATATCCCGTTTCGAAACGTGTCATTCTGAGCGCCGCGAAGAATCCAGCGAAGCTGCTTCCGGGTGCGAAACCCTCACGGCAGCCCCATCGACTTCGCTCAGGGCAAGCGCTTCACGCCTTCCGCGCGCACCTTCCAGGTGCCGTCCTTGGGGATGCCGGGGAATTCCTCGGTGCAGCCGTCCCAGCCGGCGATCATGAGGGCCGCGGCGGCGAGAAAGGATCCGTTGGCGGGCAGGTAAACGGCGATCTCGCGTCGGCGGGCGCCGGACGGGGCGTTGGGATCGACCTTCTCGTCGCTGCGCACCGGGGCGTGGCCGTTGGGCAGGTAAACGTTGTTCGGACCGTCGCGGAGCAGGATCTCGACGGCGGTCTCCGGCCGGCCGAGGCGGGCGGCGGTCATCGCAATCATCGGGTAGTCCCAACCCCAGATCTTTGCCGCCCAGTCCCAGTGCGCGAGCACGGCATCGAGTGTGCGCTCCATCGTCGGGCGGGCGGTGTAGGGCGACTGCGGGGGCAACAATCCGATCGGGGCGAGCATGGTCGGGTGGTCGTGACGGCTGTCGATGTTGTCCCAGGTGTCGGGGTGCGAGCCGAGGGCGACGTATTTGCCGTCCTTTTCTGGAATCGGCGCGAGGTGCGCGATGACGTGGTCCCAATTCTCGACCCGCGGCAGACCGAGACGCTCGCGCCACTGCTGGGCCAGGCCGAGCGTCCAGCGCCAGTAGGCCAGCTCGAAGGACGGATTCTGGCTCGTGGCCTGGTCGTAGATTTCCTGGGCGATCCAGAGCGGCGGCCCGAGGTCGTAGCGCTGCTTCGCCTCGTTCCAATGCGCCATCGTCGCGAGACAGTCGGCGGTTTCGAAGACGAGGTCGCGGTAGTGCGCGAGGGTCTCGGACGTGGGCGAGTTCCGGTAGAGCAACTCCGCGAGGTAGATCGGGTGCGGCTGGTTCCAGATGATGAGCGGGTTGCCGCCCGGGCTCTCGCGCATGACGGGGCCGGTCATCTTGGCCCAGCGCGCACCCTTCAGACCACGGCTCGCGGCCAGCTCCCGTGCCGCGGGGAGTTGCGTGATGAACCATTCCAGGTTCTTCGCCAGCGCGGCGTCGTGGCCCCAGAGGGCGAACTGCGCCGTGTGCCACCAGATCATCTCGGTGTGGTGCTTGCCATACCAGGTGTTGCAGGTGAGCCCGCTCTCCTGCGGCGGCACATCGCCCACACACTGCACAGCGGTCAGGTAGCGCGAGAGGACGATGCGCTTCTCGAATTTCTCCGCCAGCGGGTTGGTGCTGCCAGAGAAATCCACGGCGGCGGTGGTGAGCCAGAATTCCGGCCAGTGCGCGGCGGCGGCGCGGAAGAGGCCTCCGGGAACGGTCGCGGTCTGGTCGCGCGAAAAACGCACCGCCAGCCCGAGGGTGTCCGCCGCGATGCCGGAGAACAGGAAGGCGTGCGGGCCGTCGGCCTCGGGCGGCTGGCTGCAATCCACGTAATAGACCGACCCGCCGACCCGCCGCTCGATGAGCGTCTTTCCGGCCAGGCGGCTGGTGTGCGTCTCCGGCCCGGACCAGTCGAGGGCGGGCGTGTTTTTGGTGTGGATGTCGTGCCCGCGGGGGAAGGCCAGGCGCACGCGCAGTTTGCCGCGGGCCACAAGCCCGGACTCGATGCGCACGGCCACGGCGTCGGTGGCGGGATCGCAGGCGGTCGTCACCACGACCGGTTCGTTGCCCAGCCTGAACCGGCTCGTGAGCACGCCGGTCCAGAGGTCCAGGGTCTGCTCGGGCTCCTCGATGTCGGCGGGGGTGAATGCGGAGCCGTCGGGCTTGTCCCACACGAGCTGGAGCTGGCCGACGGGGAAGGCGCGCGGATTCTTGCGCAGCCAGTCGCCGGCGGGCGTCGAGGAGCGCGTGGGGAAGCCCATGACCCGGCCGTCGGGGAGCGTGAAATCCTTGTTGGCGTCGGCGAGTTGGAAGTTCTCCGAGTTCTCGTCGCTCACCCAGGCCCAGCGGGCCTGCGTCTCGGTGGGCACGCCGTGGCGGTGGTAGTCGTAGGCAAAGGTCTGGAGGCCGGTGATGTCGGCGGTGAAGGCGAAGCCGCCGTTGCCGACGGTGAGGGGCGAATCGTAATCCACGCTGCGGACCACGGGATTGTGCCGGCGCACGAGCGCCTCGCGGTCGATGGGGGCGGCCCCGGCGAGCACGCCGAGGAACAAGAAGAGCGGCAGTCGGATCATGGGGCGGGGAGCCAGCAATCTTTCCGACTTGGCCAAACCTGCAACCCCACAATGCGGCACGGCCTGCGGGTCAGCGCGCTTGCGCGCGCCCGGAGCGCCCGCAAGCGGGCTGCCCACAGACGATCAGCATCCGGTCGCAGACGGAGGGGGGTTTTTTCCGCGGTCGGCTGAAACTACGCGAGCGAGTAAACCCGCACGTAATCGATGCGGTATTCCTGCGGGAACGACGTCGTGGCATCGGGGTAGCCGGGCCATTTGCCGCCGACGGCGAGGTTGAACAGGAGGAAGAACGGCGTGTCTTCGAAGACCCACGGCGCGCCCTGGGGGAGATTGCTGGGCGTGAGCGTGTGGTAGAGTTTTCCGTCGAGCAGCCAGTCGATGCGACCCGGCTGCCAGTCCACCGCGAAAACGTGGTAGGCGTCGGCGAAAGTCGCCCCCGCCGGCAGCTCGGTGAACTTTACCAGCCCTTCGCCCGCGGAGTAACCGGGTCCGTGGAGCGTGCCGTAGAGCGTGCCGGGCTGGTGGCCGATCATCTCCATGACGTCGATTTCGCCGCAGGCCGGCCACGGCACGCGGCCGAATCCGTCGCCCAGCATCCAGAAGGCCGGCCAGATCCCCTGCCCGCGCGGCAGCTTCAGGCGTGCTTCGACGCGGCCATGAGTGATCGAAAATTTACCCTGGGTGTTGAGGCGCGCGGACGTGTAGCCGCCGGCCGCCGTGCGCACCGCGCGGATGACGAGCGCTCGCCCGTTGAACGCCTCCGTGTCCTCGACGACTTCGCAATTCGCGCGCTCCGCCGTGTAGGCCTGCAGCTCGGCGTTGCCCCAGCCGCTGGAGCCGAGGTCGTGCGACCAGCGCGCGGGATCGGGCCCGCTGCCGGCTGGCTGGTCGAACTCGTCGCGCCAGACGATCTTCCGGCCCGAAGGTGTCACCGCAGAACTGACGGCGGAAGGGTTCAGGGGGCATTCCTCCGGTAAACACGGACGTAGTCCACTTCCATGCGGCGGGGCCAGATGGTCTCGTCGATGCCCTTGGCGCCGCCCCAATCGCCGCCGACGGCGACGTTGAGCACGAGGTGGAACGGCCGGAAGAACGGCCACGAGGTCCAGTCGCCGCCCTCCTTGCGCGAGGTGAAATAATGGCGGTCGTCCACGAACATGCGGATCTCGTCCTCGTCCCACTCGAGCGTGTAGGTGTGGAAGGCCTCGCCGGCATCGGGCACGGAAATCTTGGCGGTGCGCTGGGTGTTGATGCGCCACTGGTGCTTCTGCGAATGCGTCGAGGCGTGAACGACGCCGGGGTCGTAACCGACGTGCTCCATGATGTCGATTTCGCCGACATCGGGCCAGTTGCCGTTGCCGAGGTCCCACTTGGTCGGGAGCATCCAGATCGCCGGCCAGGTGCCGCGTCCGAGCGGGACTTTGGCGCGAATCTCAAAGCGGCCGTAGGTCCAGTCGCCCTTCTCTTTCGTGACGAGACGGGCGGAGGTGTAGTCGTTGCCCTCCCACTTCTCGCGACGGGCCTCGATGATGAGGTGGCCGTTCTCGATGCGGGCGTTTTCCGGGCGGGCGGTGGTGTAGAACTGTTTCTCGTGGTTGCCCCAGCCCTGGCCGCCGACGTCGTAGCTCCATTTCTTCGGATCGGGCTGCGTGCCGGTGTCGAATTCGTCGGACCAGACGAGATCCCAGCCGGAGGGAGCGGCGGAGAGCGAAGGCAGGAGAAACCACAAAACACACCAAAGACACGAAAGGAATTTTTTGAAGCGGTGGAGCGCGTTGACCTCAACGCGCTGGGCAACGCTCGCCGAAACCAAGCGCCTTGGGGTCAAGGCGCTCCACCTCGGGATGTGCTGCGTATCGGTATTCATTTCGTGTTTTTCGTGGTGAACCTCTTCAGGCCGGCGCGCCCTTGCGGGCGGCGAGGTCGCGCTCGATTTCCTTCATCTTCGCCTCGTTGAGCGGGTAGAGGATCGAGACGAAACCGGCACCGAGCGCGAGGACGCCCGGGAGCACGTTGAAAATCAGGGAAATGCCGTGCAGCACCCGCGGCGTTTGGTCGAGGTTGGCCACGAAGCCGTAATAAGCCAGCAGCCAGCCGATCAAGGCCCCGCCCAGGGCCATGCTCATCTTGTGGGCGAGCACCATGGCCGAGATGAGCAGACCGGTGGCGCGGCGGCGGAACTTCCATTCGCCATAGTCGGCGGTGTCGGCGTAGAGCGACCACACGATGGCGGGGGTCGGGCCGGCCGCGAAGCTCGCCACGATGTTGCAGGCGTAAAGGAGCGGCAGGTTCTGAGGATCCACGAAGTAGCAGGCGAACATGCCGCCGCCGTTGACCAGGGTCAGCACGATCAGGAGCGAGCGGCGCGACCAGCGAGCGGTGAACAGCTTGGTCGCCAAGGCGCCCGCGATGAAGCAGAGGAACCCGACCTTGTTGAAATTGCCCATGGCCGCCTCGTTGCCGTGGACATACTTGAAGTAGTAGGCGCCGGCGCCGCTGCGCAGGCCGACGTTGGCGAGATTCAGGAAGCCGACGAAGAACAGGACCATCCAGGGCCAGTTGGATTTCAGGTCGCCGAGGTCCTCGCGCAGCGAGCTTTTTTGCTCGGGCGGGTTCACCACGCGCTCCCGCGTGTTCCAGAAGGTGAACAGGAGCATCGCGACCGAAAGCACGGCGAAGATCGCCATGGTGTTCCGGTAGCCGTCGGCCGCAGAGCCGCCGGCGGGCGTGAGCAGCTCCTTGAGGTCGGGCACGAAGCCGCCGATGAGGAAGGCGCCGAGAAAGGCGCAGGCAAAGCGGTAGGAATTGAGCGAGGTGCGATCCTCGGACGAGGGCGACATCACGCCCATCAGCGCGCCATAGGGTGTGTTCACGAACGCATACACGACCAGGATGAGCGTGTAGGTAACGTAGGCGTAGGCCAGCCGGCCGCCCGGACTGAGCGCGGGGCCGGCAAACAGCAGCCACGCCAGCACGCCGAGCGGGAGTGAGCCCCAGAGGATGTAGGGGCGGAACTTGCCCCAGCGGGTTTCGGTCCGGTCAGCGAGCGCGCCAATGACCGGATTGAGAAAGGCGACGGCGAGCGGAACGACGAACATGAGCGTGCCGGCGGCGGCGGCATCGAGCCCGAAGGTGTCCGTGTAGTAGATCGCCAGAAAGATGTTGATCGCCTGAAAGCAGAAATTGCAGGCGGTGTCGCCCAGGCCATAGGCGAATTTTTCGCGGAAGGAGAGACGTGCGGAAGGGACGGTGGTCACGAGGGGGATGGGGTGGGAAGGACGGTGGCGGAGCCTCCGCCCGGACCCGACGATGCGCCCGCAACGGGGGCACCGGAAGAGGAAAAGCCGGCGGGGATTGGCGCGCACCTGACCCAGCTCCGGTGCGCGCCCGTTAACCCAGTTTGACCTTAGACTTGTTGGCGGGGTCGCCGCGCTTGAGTCGAAGACGAAAGCGTGGTCGGACGGACTCCACGTTGTCGTTCCGCTCCAACGCAGCTACATTTCATGAGGACCTCAGAAGCTGTAGCCGAACTCGAGCTTGATGTTGCGCCCGGGGGCGTAGATCAGGCCGTAGAGATCCTTGTCGTCCGCGATGTTGTTGACGTTGAGCTGCACGAAGGCGTCACGCTCGCTGATCTTGAAGGGATAGCGCACCATGAGGTCGGTGTTGAGGCGGGCCTTGTGCTTGAGGATGGTGAGCTCGCCCTTGCCGTTGGTCTGCTTTTGACCCGCGACCGTGATGCCCGAGAAATACTCGCGCTCGGATTCCCACTGGCCGCCGATACCAAAGGTCAGGCCGTTGAGCTTGCCCTCGGTGAAGCGGTAGCTGGCCCAGCCGCTGATGGAGTGCTTCGGGGTGTCGTCGCGGCTCTGGCCCGCGCCCCAGCCGATGCCGGTCCAGGTGGAGGTGTCTGCCGGGTCGGTATAAACCTCGTCGAGGGGGTATCCGGTCAGGCCCCAGTTGCTGTCCGGGAAATACCAGATGGCCCAGCGGTTCTCGGGATGAGGATACTTGATGAACTTGCCGGGGTTGGTGATGGTGCGTTTGGTGTGGGCGTAGCTGAGCACAACCTGGATGTTGTCGTTGGGCGTAAACATCAGCTGGGCGTCCCAACCGTCAGATTCGTCCTGCTGTTGCACATAGGACTGGTAGCCGTTGCCGTCACCGCGGTCTTCCCAGCTGTTGTTGGTCTCGGCATCCGCGATGTAGAGCCAGCCCGGCCAGCCGGGGTTGGTGGTCTTGGTCAGGTTGAACACGCGGTCGAGGTAGGCGGCGCCGGTGGACTGCGTGGCGTTCACATACCAGTTGCCGTTTTTCTGGTAGATGGCACCCGCGGTGACACCGGCGTTCCATTGCGGGAGAGCCGCGTCGGCGGCACCGTTGCCACCGTTGCTGCCGCCGGGGACGCTGCTC
>JAUPWC010000535.1 GCA_030916665.1 Verrucomicrobiota bacterium | reverse complement strand
GAAGCCTTCAACAAATACCGCGACGAGCACATCGCCGTCTACGGTCCGGAGAATCATCTCCGCCTCACCGGTCTCCACGAGACCCAGTCGATCGACAAGTTCAGCTACGGTGTCGCCGACCGCGGCGCCTCGATCCGTGTCCCGCACAGCTTCGTCAACAATGGTTACAAGGGCTACCTCGAGGATCGTCGTCCGAACTCGGCCGCCGACCCGTATCTCGTGGCCGGTCGCATCCTGAAGACCGTCCAGACCGTCCCGACCAAGTAATCGTCCGCGATTGCCACGTCGTTTGACTTCCGCCGCCCGGCTTCACCGCCGGGCGGCTTTTTTGTGGCTCTGCGCGCACGGGCTGTATTCAAAAACAGCGATGATTCCGCCGGACCATGCCCCTGCTGCGGCGCCACGTTGGATGGCGGCGGGCGAATGGCTGCTCGTGCTGGGGCTCGCTGCCACACTGGCGTGGACCACTCTTTGCCTCGGCGGCTACCTGGCCGGCACGATGGTCACGACGGCCTGGGCGGTTTTCGCCCTGAGCGTGTTGGGTTTCGGGCTATGGGCGGCGGGCCGGAGAAACGTGCATCTGGCCGTGTTGTTGCCGGTGCCTTTTCTGCTGTATGCGCTGGGGAGTCTGCTGTGGCTGGCCCCCGCAAAGTGGCTGGCGTGGCGCGAGTGGCTGCTGTGGTTCCAAATGTGGCTGGTGTTTGCGATGGCGCTGCATTTCGGACGCGGGCGGGCGCATACATGGATGTTGGTGGGCACCTGGGTGGCGCTGGGCCTGACCGGCACCGGCATGGCTGCATGGCAGCGCTTCGTGGACCCGTCGTGGATGATGCTAGGGCGGGAGCAGGCGGACCAGTTTGTCGGGCGCTCGGCGGGCATGTTTGGCATTCCCAACAGCCTCGCCGGCCTGCTGGAACTCATGGTGCCCGCTTGTCTCGTGCTGGTGTTTTCACGGGCGGTGCGTCCGGTTGGAAAGATCGCGTGTGCATGGCTGGCGGCGCTGTTTGTTTTTGCGGTCGTCCTCACAGGCAGCCGGGGCGGCTGGATGGGAATCGGAGTCGCTTTGCTTGTGTGGCCGCTGCTGACGGGACGCGACTGGCGGAAGAAATTGCTCGGAACGGCGGCTGTGCTGCTTTGCGTGCTGGCGGGATTGTGGGTGCTCTACCACGGCAGCGAATACGCCCGGCAGCGCATTGATCCGTTTCTCGAAAGGAAGTTCGAGACCAGCCGCCCGCTCATCTGGAAGGCCGGCTGGCAGATGTGGCGCGAGGAGCCATGGATCGGCCGCGGGGCCGCCGCCTACAATGTGCTGTTCGACCAGTATCGGCCGCGCGGCTTTCTCAACGAGCCGGACTGGACGCACAACGATCACCTGAACACCCTGATCGATTATGGCCTTGCGGGCTTTGCGCTGTGGATGGGCGCCGGGCTGGCGTTGGGCTGGGCCGGGTGGACGGCGGTGCGCCGGGCCCGCCGTGAGACCTTCACCACCGACAATCTTTTCGCGCTCGCGAAATGGAAGCTCGGCCTGTGGCTTGGTCTGGTCGCCTATGCGGTGCACCTCTCGGTAGATTTTCACACCAAGATTCCCGCCCTGGCCTTCGCGGCGGCGATGGTTGCCGCCTTGCTGGTTCGGGATGAGCCGGCGTGGTGGCGGCCGGTCCGGAGGGTGCCGGCGTGGCTGCTCGTCGGTGGTCTGATGCTGGCTGTGGTGGCGCTGGCTTGGCGCGTGGCGTCGCCGCTTTACCGGGCTGAAGCGATCAGGGTGGAGGCGCGCCGACAAATTGAGCGCTATGCTCTCACCGGTGAGGGCAATCTGGCCGAGATCGCTCCGGCAGCGAAGAGCGCGCTGACGCGGGCGGTGCGCATGGATCCGGGTAATGGCCAGGCGTGGGCCGATCTGAGTTACGCCACGGTGCAGAGCTGGCGGGCCGGGAAGGGGGATTTGGTGAGCTTGGGCCGTTTTGCCGAATTGGCGGCCGAGGAGGCCCTCAATCGGTGTCCCGTGGATGCCGAGTTCTGGGTGCGCAAAGCCGTAGCCCTAGACATCCAGCGCGGCCGGTCCGAGACCGAATCGTGCTACCGGCGGGCGCTGGAGCTCGCGCCCAACGCACCCGCATGGTGGTATCACTATGCTTATCATTTGCAGGCTTTCCCCTCACGGAAAGCGGAGGCTGTGAAGGCCTTGGAGACCTGTTTAGCTCTTGACCCCTCCCACGGCCCGGCGAACATCCTGCGCCAGCAGTTGACCACCAACCGCTAACCGCAAACAGCCGAGGTTTATGAAAATTTCCACCCTGCTTCGTTTTCTGTCCTGCGCCTTTGTTGCAACCGCCTTGTCTCTGAATGCCCTTGCCCAGACCGAGCTCGGCCAGATCAAGGCAGCCCGGGTGCAGGGCGATGTGCAGAAGATTTCCGATGCCGGGACCGCCGTGTCGCTCAAAGATGGGGACGCCGTCGTTCAGACCGACAGCATTGCGACGGGGAAGGGAGCGAGCGTGGTTCTCGTATTCTCCAACGGTTCATCGGTTCGCCTCGGTTCCGAATCCCGTATGCGCATCGATGAATTTCTGGCGGATCCGCTGGACGCCCCCATCAACGCTGCGGACAAAATAGAGCCCAAGCGCTCCAAGACCACCTTGAACCTCTCCTACGGCGAAATGGTCGGTGACGTGAAGAAGCTGAACAGTTCTTCGAGCTATTCCATCAAGACGCCGGTCGGCGCGGCCGGTATTCGCGGCACCATCTATCGTATCGTCTTCCGGCCGAGTTCTGACGGCAAAGCCTTTTTCCAGATCCAGACGGCCGAGGGGCTCGTGGTGATGGAGGGCGTCACCAACGCCGAAGTGCCCGTTGCCGAGGGCAAGGAAGTGGTCGTCGAGATCGACACGGAAAAGCCCGACGAGGCGAAAGTCCTGACCCGGGAAATTCCGCCGGCTGATGCTTCGATCATCCGGGCGGCTGCACAGGAAATCGTACAGACGCAGCAGAACGCCACGAGTGGCAGCACGCCACCGCCTGCTCCCCCGGCGGAGGCAAAGAAAGAGGAAACGCCTCCGCCGCCTCCCCCTCCACCGGTGCCGGATAGTCCGGCCCTCACGCCCGGCGCTGGCAAAACTTGATTTCGATTCACACCCGGTCTTTGCACCGGGTGTTTTCTTAGGGTGCCTTGAATCTGCTTTAACTCACCGACCGCGCGCCTAGTGTCCGCACCCGTGGCGCAGTCCAAGAAAAGAAAATTCGACTGGAGGATACTGCTGCTGCTGCCCGTGCCGATTTTGTGGGGCTGGCTGGCGCATGACGGGTATTTGCAGAAGCTGGAAAACCTGCTCATCGATTTGAGATTCCGATTGAGGGGCGACATGGAGGCGCCCGTGCGGGTGTTCTACGTTGATCTGGACACCCGAGGCATCCAGCGCATCGGTGAACGGCCTTGGGATCGCGCCCGTTTCGCCGAGGCAGCCCAGTTGCTGATCGAAAAGGGCGGGGCCAAATCGGTGGGCTTTGATTTCGTGTTTTCCGAGCTGGCTCATTCCGAGCTGGTCAACCGGGAGCAGGCGGCGGCGGGCAATACCGCTCTGGCCCGCTTGTCCCGCAAGTATCCGCAGATAGTCTTTGCCGCGCAATACACGGGGGGGGAGGCGCGAACGCAGCATGGAACCCGCAAGTTCCCGCTCCTGCGGTTGGGATTTGAGAATCGCGAGCGCAATGACATACCCGAGCTTCCCTCTCATCCGATTATCAGTCCCACCCGTTCGGCCACAATTGGCCTGATCGACATTGATTATGATTTTCAGGACGATCAGGTGCCGCGTTGGGCTCCGCTTTTTGCCGAAGCTTCGCTGACTACCTTTTGGCACATCGGACTGCAACTGGCCTGCATCGAACTCGGCGTGCCCCCCGGGTCGATCCGCAGGGCCGGCGACTATGTCGAGATATTCAACCCCGATGGCGGGCAGGTAGTGCGGCGCATTCCCGTGACCGAACGCCAGCTGTTGGAGATCAACTGGTTTTCGGAATGGGACAACCAGACCTACAATCCGCGCAGCAGCCTGGCTGACGTGCTGATCGCGAGTGAGTGGCTTAAGTCGGAAAATGCGGACGAGCGTCGGCAGGCGGAGGACTATTTCCAGCGTTTCGCCGGCGCTACCGTCTTGATCGGTCCGGTTGATCCGCTGCTGCAGGATCTCGCGCCGACTCCCTTCGACGGCGATCCAGTGCCCAAGGTAGGCGGCCACGGCAACCTCATCAAGACGATCATCAGTCAGCTCTATCTGCAACATACACCTGTCTGGGTGATGTGGACCAGTGTGATTGCATTGTCTTTGATGGTCACGGGTCTGGCACTGGTTGGTGGAGCACGCAGCCTGCTGGCCAAGCTTCTCGCGCTGATTGTGGTCGCGGCCTACGCCATCGTCTGTGTGCATCAGTTTTCGGAGAATCACTTGATCCTGCCGATGGCTGGTCCTCTGGGAGCGGCGTTTAGCACGGGGTTCATCGCCATCCTCTGGCAGCTCCTGCAGGAGGAGAAACAAAAGGGCCGCATCAAAAGCATGTTTGGCACCTACCTCGCGCCGGAGCTGGTCAACCGCATGGTCGAGTCCAAGGAGGATCCGCAGCTCGGGGGCCATGAGGAGGTCATCACGGCGTATTTCTCGGACATCCAGTCGTTCTCGACCTTCTCGGAACTCATGCCGGCTTCGCAGCTCGTCGAGCTGATGAACGAGTATCTCACCGCCTGCACCGACATCGTGCAGGAGGAACGCGGCACGCTCGACAAATACATCGGCGATGCGGTCGTGGCCATCTACGGGGCGCCGCTGCCGGTGCCCGACCACGCGTTCCGCGCCTGCACCGCCACCATCCGCGTGCAAAAGGGCATCGAGGAATTGCGCAAGAAGTGGCGCAGCGAGGGCAACAAGTGGCCGCCGATCGTCCACCACCTTCGTGCCCGGCTTGGTCTCAACACCGGCTCGGCCATCATCGGCAACATGGGCAGCCGCTCGCGTTTCAGCTACACGATGATGGGCGACAACGTGAACCTCGCCGCGCGCATGGAGTCGGGCGCCAAGTCCCTCGGCGTCTATACGATGATCACCGAGGCGACCAAGGTGGAGGCCGAGAAGCATGGCGGTGAAAAGATCGCGTTCCGTTTCCTCGACAAGATTGTGGTCAAGGGCCGCACGCTGCCCGTGCCCGTCTATGAAGTGGTCGGATTCCGTGACGAGATCACGCAAGCCACCGTCGATTGTCTGGGGCTCCACGCCCAGGCGGTCGAGCGCTACCTGGCGCAAGATTGGGACGGGGCCATCCAGCTCTTCACCAAGAGCGCGGCGCTGGAACTCTATCAGCCGAGCAAGGCACACTTTATCGAGAGCAATCCCTCGCTCATCATGATCGAGCGTTGCCACAAGATGAAAGACCACCCGCCCGGCGCGAACTGGGACGGCGTGTTTACGATGAAGGAGAAGTGAATCGTTGGGCGGGAACGCTCAATCGGGAATCGATGTTCGGACCTCTTTGCCGTCGGCGTATTGGTGCGTGGAGCAGGCGTGGGTTGTTACCAGTTTCGCGACAGTGGTCACTTGGGAATAGCGCCACCAGTCATGCTGGTGATTTTCTACCGTGCCGAAAGGGTAGTGGGTGCGGACCAGACGCGATAGCTGGAGCCCGAGTAGGGAGCTGATCGTTTCCTGCCGAAAATTCCGGCACCCGGCGCAGGAGTAGTTGTTATCGACCTCTCGATAGGTCGCGCCGACGGCCAAGACACAGGCCGAGAATATCAGAGTGATTCTGAAGCCGAGCTTCATCCATCTTGTAGAATGGGCGGTCTCTACGGCCGGAGCAACGGCATTTCCAGGTCATGAAAAAGCCGCGCTGGTCGGCGCGGCTTGGGGCACTTGGATCCTTCGCTTGGCTCAGGATGACGCTGGGCGTTACTTCAGCGCAGCGACGTAGTTCGCCTCGGCGGCGTCCCAATCCACCACGTTCCAGAAGGCGACGATGTAGTCGGGGCGGCGGTTCTGGTAGTTCAGGTAGTAGGCGTGCTCCCAGACATCGAGGCCGATGACGGGCTTGCCCTCGATGCCGGCGACGGCCTTGCCCATGAGCGGGCTGTCCTGGTTGGCAGTGGAGCCGATCGCGAGCTTGCCGCCGTTGACGACCAGCCAGGCCCAGCCGGAGCCGAAGCGCGTGGCGCCGGCCTTGGCGAAGTCTTCTTTAAACTTGGCGAAGCCGCCGAGTTCGGCGTCGATCGCCGCGGCGAGCTTGCCCTTGGGCGCGCCGCCCTTGCCCGGGCCGATCACGGTCCAGAAGAAGGCATGGTTGCTGTGGCCGCCGGCGTTGTTGCGCACACCGCCGCGGATGGCCTCGGGGACCTTCGAGAGGTCGGCGATCAGGACATTGACGTCGAGGGCCGCGAGCTCGGCGTGGTCCTTGAGCAGGTTGGTGGCGTTGGTGATGTAAGCCTGGTGATGCTTGCCGTGATGGATCTCCATCGTCTTCGCATCAATGTGCGGCTCGAGGGCGTTGAAGGCGTAGGCTAGTTTCGGGAGTTCGTAGGCCATGATATTCGTGGGTTGAAGTTATCCTAAGCTGCACGGTGGCAAGGCGGCGTCAACTGCCGGAAGTGTGTTAAGGAATGGTGCCTGGCTTTTTGTAGGGGCGCGCCTCGTGCGCGCCCGTCCAACTCACGTAGCCAGCGAGGGCGCGGACAAGCCGCGCCCCTACTCCTCCTCCGCGCGCTT
>JAUPWC010000534.1 GCA_030916665.1 Verrucomicrobiota bacterium | reverse complement strand
TCGATCGTGAGCGAGATGCGGTCGGAGGGCTTCAGGACCACGCTGCCGGCGAGCAGGTGCGCGTCGCCGCCGCTGGGGTCGGCCCAGGAGAGGAGGTTTTCGTAGGCGCCGATGAAACGGGCGCTGACCTTGCCGTCCGCGAAGGTGCGGTTCACGTCGAGGTCCGTGCGGAAGAAGTCGTCGGTGCCGACCTGGGTCTTGATCTTGGTGAAGTTTTTGTCGGTCGCTCGCTTGGTGATGTAGTTCACCGTGCCGCCGGGCGTGATCTGGCCGTAGAGGAGCGAGGCCGGGCCTTTGACGACCTCGACGCGCGCGACGTTGCCGCTGTCCACGTAGCGGTTGCCGACGAAACCGTTGCGCTGCGGCGTGACATCGCCGTCGAAGCCGCGGATCGAGTAGCGGTTGTTGCCCTGGGTGAACTCCTTCGCACCGCTGGTCACGCCGGGGGCGAAGCTCACCACGTCGAGCAGCTCGAGGGCGCCGATGTCCTCGATGAACTGCTCGGTGAAGGCGCTGATCGAGAACGGCAGGTCCTTGATCGGAGTGTCGATGCGGGTGGCCGACACGGAATTGCCTGCGAGGTAGCCACGGTCCCGGGTCGTGGTGACCTGGAAGGTGTCGAGCACGACGACCTTGTCGTCGGCCGGGAGCGGGGTGTCGGCGGAGGGGGCGGTCTGGGCCGGGGCCACGGAGGCCGCGAGGCCCACGGTCAGCGCGGCCAGGGCACGCCACGCGGTCAGGCAGGGGGAGGTTTTCATGAGGTTCCGGGGTAGGTTCGATAATTGATAATTATTAATTACTGGCTTTGTCAAGCGGACTCTAATGTGGCCGGCGTCAGTTATTTTTATCAGGCTTATCTTCCGTTCGGATTCTCCCACGGTCCGAGACTCCGCCGCTTGCGCCGGTGCCGCCGATCCCCCAGCCTGCGCGCTCCCCCTCTCCCATGAGCAAGAAACGTTTCGCCTTCGTCGGCACCGGCGGCCGCGCCATCAGCTTCGTCGAACCGCTGGTCACGACCTACCGCGACCACAACGAGCTCGTCGCCCTCTGCGACCTGAGCGCGGCCCGCATGGCCTACTACAACGGCCTGCTCGCCGGCGACTGGGGCTACCACGCCGTGCCCGCCTACCCGGCGGCGGCGTTCGACGCCATGCTGCGCGAAACCAAACCCGACACGGTCTTCGTCTGCTCCAAGGACGACACGCACCACGACTACATCATCCGCGCCCTGCGCGCCGGTTGCGACGTCATCACCGAAAAACCCATGACGATCGACGCGGAGAAATGCCGCGCGATCCTCGACGCCCAGCGTGCCACCGGCCGGAGCGTGCGCGTGGCCTTCAACTACCGCTGGGCGCCCTTCCGCACCAAGGTGAAGGAACTCATCGCCACCGGCGTGATCGGCAAGGTGCGCTCGGTGAACCTCGAATACCTGCTCGATACCAACCACGGCGCCGACTACTTCCGCCGCTGGCACGCCCACGCCGCGGAGTCGGGCACGCTCCTCGTCCACAAGAGCACGCACCACTTCGACCTCGTCAACTGGTGGCTCGACGCCATCCCCGCTCAGGTCTTCGCCTACGGTGACCTCGTCTTCTACGGCAAACAGAACGCCGAGGCCCGCGGCGACGGCGCGCTCACGAAATACCCGCGCTACACCGGCCACCCGGAATCACAGGGCGACCCCTTCCGCCTCGACTTGGACGAAAGCGAGGCCTTCCGAAAGATCTACCGCGCCGGCGAAACAGACTCCGGCTACATCCGCGACCAAAACGTGTTCCGCGAGGGCATCGACATCCACGACCAGGTGTCGCTCAACGTCCGCTACCGCACCGGCGAGGTCCTCACCTACTCGCTCACCTGCTACTCGCCGCGCGAGGGCATGCGCGTGACCTTCAACGGCGACCGCGGCCGCATCGAATACCACGAGTTCATCGGCTCGCACATGAACCGCGCCGTGCGGCCCAAGGACTTCAAGCTTGAGGACGACCGCCCCGGCCAGGAGGCCGAGGGCGAGTGGATCAAGGTCTTCCCCCACTTCCAGACCGGCTACGTCGTGCCGATGCCCGTCATCAAGGCCGCCCACGGCGGCGCCGACGAGATTCTCAACCGCTCCTTCTACACGCCCGGCGCCGCCGCGACCGACGAATGGAACCGTTTTGCCGGCCACGAGCAGGGCGCGGCGTCCATCCTCGTCGGCATCGCCGGCGTCGAGTCGATCAAGCGCAACCTGCCCGTCAATCTCACCGACCTCGCCCCACTCCGCCCCGAGGCGAAGAAGCTGAGCGAACTGGTGTGAGCAGCGAATCCATCGTTGGCACTGGATCCTACGCTCCGCTCAGGATGACAGAGGCGGTGATAAACTCCCGAAACGTGTCATTCTGAGCGGAGCGAAGAATCCAGTGGGTCGTGCCTGATGGCGGAAGCCGGATACTTCGTCTTCGCACCCCGCCGCTTCGGTGCGGTTGCCTCGCCCGCTTCTCCCGGCATCTGCATTCTTACACTCGCTCCGTCCACCCAGGTCGCGCCGATGAGGGTGGCGCGGGGGAACTCCTGCACGCCGGTCTCGTTGTTGTGGATCTGGCTCACCACCATGTCCACGGCCGCCTCGCCGGTCACGTAGTTGTGCTGGTTCATGCCGGCGATCTCCGGCCGGCCGGCGCGCCACTCGAGCTGGATCACGCCAATGTCCTCTGGCACGCGCAGGCCGGCGCCCTTCAGCCAGGGGATGACATTGTTGTAGAGGGTGAAGATGACGTCCGGCCGGTGTTTCTCCAGCCACGCGCGGAAACCCGGCGGCTCGGTCTGCGTGGCGGTCTGGCCGGTGAACATCGGCACGTGCTGCGCGCGCTGCAGCAGCATCCGCTGTCCGGTGAGGTAACCGGCTGAGAAACGCCGTTCGACGAGCGCGTCGATCACGTCGTCGATCACCAGGCCCGGCCGCTTGTAACCGAGCGCGAGCGCGCGTTCGAGCGCGGTGAGCGCAAGATGGTGATGATCGACGCAACAAAACGACAGGGCCGGATCGCGCGTGCGCACGCCCGTAACCACCGTCGGCAGTTGCGCCCAGACCGGAGCCAGCTCGTCGGGCAGGTGCGTGGTGTCCATCAGGCCCACGAGCACGAGACCCTTGATGCCGCGCGTGTGCAGGATGCGGAGCCACCGCTGGGCGTTGAGCGTGGGATCGTGCAACCAGAAGCGGTCGAAGCCGTAGCCGAGCTTGGCCGCCCGGCTCTCGCAGCCCTCCACGTAGGTCGGGATCGTCGGGTGCGAGCGGAAGGCCTGCGGGTCGCGGTTGGCGTTCACCAACGCGAGCTTGGCCTGCAGCCGCAGCGAACGACTGGCCCGCAACTGCGCCATCAGGTGCGAGACGACGGCGTTGGGCTGGTAGCCGAGCTTTTCCGCGGCCTTGCGGATCTTCTCGCGCGTCTCCTCCGGAATCTGCCGGTCCCCGCGCAACGCAAGTGACACGGTGTTCTTGGAATAACCGACCTGGCGGGCGATGTCGTTCAGCGTGGGGCGGGCCATGGAGATGACGGACGGGCAGTGTCGCGCCGAAATCACTTAACCGTCAAGTAACTCGCTCGCTCTACCAATAGAAAGCCGGGGCGGGGCCCCGCCGGCCCCCACATTACGGTCATGCCTGTCCGCCGGTTGACCGCCCTTCCGCCCGGACGTAGAAACCGCCTCCTTAACCCCATGTTCACCCTCGGCATCGATTACGGCACCAACTCCGTCCGCGCCCTCGTGGTGCGTTGCAAGGACGGCAAGGAATTCGCCTCCAGCGTCGTCAACTACCCGTCCGGCCACCAGGGCGTGCTGCTCGACCCGCGCGACCACAACGTCGCCCGCCAGCATCCGGCCGATTACCTCTTTGGCCTCGAGAAGGCCGTGAAGGGCGCCCTCGCCCAGGCGCGCAAGCAGCCCGGTTTCAGCGCCGACAAGGTCATCGGCCTCGGCGTGGACTCGACCGGCTCCAGCCCGATCCCCGTCGATGCGCAGAACCGCGCCCTCGCCTCCAACAAGAAGTGGGCGAAGAACCTCAACGCCCAGTGCTGGCTCTGGAAGGACCACACCGGCTGGCGCGAGGCCGCCAAAATCACCGAGCTGGCCGCGCAGCACCGTCCCCATTTCATCGCCAAGTGCGGCAACACCTATTCCTCGGAGTGGTACTGGGCCAAGCTCTGGCACTGCCTGCAGGTGGACGCGAAGGTCTTCAATGCCGCCTACTCGTGGGTTGAACTCTGCGACTGGGTGCCCGCCCAGCTCGCCGGCGTCACCGACCCGAAGGCTGTGAAGCGCGGCGTCTGCGCCGCCGGCCACAAGGCGCTCTACGCCGAGGACTGGGGCGGTCTGCCGGACAAGGAATTCCTCGCGCTGCTCGACCCGAAACTGGCCGACCTCCGCGACCGTCTCTACGACAAGGCCCACGACGCCAGCGAGTCCGCCGGCAACCTCTCCTCCGAGTGGGCCAAAAAGCTCGGCCTCCCCGCCGGCATCCCGATCGCCATCGGCGAATTCGACGTCCATTACGGCGCCATCGGCTGCGGCGTCGCCGAGGGCACGCTCGTCAAGGTCATCGGCACCTCCACCTGCGACTGCGGCGTGGTCTCCGCCGCCAAGACCGTGCCCGACATCCCAGGCATCTGCGGCATCGTCAAGGGCGCCATTCTCCCCGGCTTCTACGGCATCGAGGCCGGCCAGAGCGCCGTGGGCGACATCTTCAAGTGGTTCGTCGAGGGCGTGCTCAAGGACGTGAAGCTCCACGCCAAGCTCACCGCCGAAGCCGCCAAACTGCAGCCCGGCCAGAGCGGCCTGCTCGCCCTCGACTGGAACAACGGCAACCGCACCATCCTCGTGGACCAGCGTCTCACCGGCCTGCTCGTCGGCCAGACGCTCTACACGACGCAGGCCGAGATTTACCGCGCGCTTATCGAGGCCACGGCCTTCGGCGCCCGCGCCATCATCGAGCGCATCAAGGAATACGGCGTGCCGATCGACCGCGTCGTCTGCGCCGGCGGCATCGCCGAGAAAAATCCGCTGCTCATGCAGATCTACGCCGACGTCACCGGTTGCACCATGCTCGTCGCCGGTTCCTCGCAGGCCTGCGCCCTCGGTTCGGCCGTCTCCGCCGCCGTGCTTGCCGGCGCTCATCCGGACTTTCCGACCGCGCAAGC
>JAUPWC010000533.1 GCA_030916665.1 Verrucomicrobiota bacterium | reverse complement strand
TTGAGCACATAGCGCGGCCAGTCCTCGGCGAACATGCCGCTCGATACGGCGCCGGAGGCGTCGAAGCGGATCAGGTCGTATTTGTCGCGGGCACGGCGGACTTCGTGGAGCCAGATGACGGTCTCGACGGCTTCCCGCTGGGCGAAATAGTAGCGGAATGGCGAGAGCGTGTGGTCGGCGTTCTCAATCAGATGATCTGCCTCAAACCAATGGCGGAGCAGGGCAAGCGAGGTGGCCAAAGCCCCGGGATAACCGTGGTTACGCCAAGCATGAACCTCCTCCCGCACCTTGGCGACGAGAGGAGGCAGAAGCTTGTCGTAGGCTTTGTCCCGCAATTCTTCGTCAGCGGGAAACCAGCGTTGGGCAGGAACGAGCGGCGCGTAAGGCGACGCCGGAAATTCAGGGTGTAAAGCCACAGGGCATGAACAGTCGCGCGATGTTCAGCCCTCTGTCGGGATGGCTTTGCTCTCTTGGTGGGTTTTCCGAGGTGCCTGCGCTTAAAAACGCGAAAGGGACGTGTCTACTCACGCCCCTTCTCAGGCACCTAGGAGGGCCCACAAGAGAGCGCTTTCGGCACGCCCCCAGTCGGGGCGTGCGTCGAGCGCCGTCTCTTGATCTCCAAAATTTCCTAGGTTTTGAGAAGGACAGCAGCCGAAGCTACGCGAAATGGTTTAAGTTAGATTTAGGGTCTGGGTTGCAGGGTCTGGGTTCTTGGAAAAGGAGAATGGCCCGTTGCGGGGGAAGGGATGCCAAGCCGGCCGGTGCGGTGCAAGCGCAGGGTTGCGGATTTCGCCGGAGCACAGATCACTTCCAACTGGCAGGGCGCTGGAGAGAAAAGCCATCAGGCTTGGTCACGGGGTCCGGCAACTGGGCACGAGAAAGGACACCCCGCCCGAGATGCAGCGTCGCCGAGGCGAGCTGCTCAAGGCGTTTCGAGGCCCGATCCGGCGGAAAGACGACCACGACGCGCTTGGCCGGATAGAGCTGCCGCAACCGGGTGATCGGTCCGGCAAGATCGCTGTCAGCAGTGACCAGCAGCGCGGTGTCGAAGCGATCCTGAAAGGCATCGACGAGCAGCTCCGTAGCGATGTTAACGTCGGTCATTTTTTCATCGTGCTTCTGCCATTGGGCCCCGCAAGCGTGGCACTGGATGGACTTCGACAAGTAGTGACCGAAATAGAGCGAAGTCACAGGAAGGGTCGCGAGGGCTTCGAGATAGATGGCCTGCCGGCGGGCCTGGGTCGGATCGCCATGGGCGGTCGAAACGCGGCTGGTGCAATACTTCACGCCAACGAGGTGCTGGTCCAGACGCAGCAGAGCGTGGGCAACAGCGTGAATGTCGAGCCAGTAAAACTGCTTCCAACCCTTGGATTTCAGTCCGAAGAAGAGGTTAAACCCGTCAAAGTAAACCATGACGCGTTGTGGGCTCGGTGTGGGTGCAGTCATGGAAGAATGGCTTGAACAAATCGCCGCGTTGTGTTGCCTAGGTGTCTTCACTCCCCCGGCGATAGCATCGCCGGCCCGACGCCCTGCGAAAGCAGGGCGTTTCTTTTGGCGGACAACAGCCAAGGTTACGTGCAGCGGCTGAAATCCTAGAGGGCCGAATGATAGCTGAAGCCTGGGGAAGGAACGGCCCGTTGCAGAGGAAGGGATGCCAAGGCCCGTGGTGAGGTGCAAGCGCAGGGTTGAGGAAATGAAGGCGGAGAAGCGACACGCAGGCCGGCGGTCACAGACCGCTGCTACAGGTTCAGGAGCGAAAATGAGGTCGTCTGACTTCGATCAAACCAACAGAGGCAGGCAGCTCATCGACTGATGACTGCTTTCCGTCGTCCCGCCACCGCCTTGGCATCCTTGCCCCCGAGCGCCGCAAGCCGCGCCGCCGCTTCGCGCTGGATGAGCGCCCGCAGACCCTCGTGCAACAGAGCAGTCTTCTCTTTCAGGCCGGTATATTCGCCCGCCTCCTCCATCAGGGCATCGTCCAAGTTCAGGGGAATTCTCATGCGGACAAGGCTGCATATCCCCAATGCATGGTCAATCGGCGGAAGGGTCGGCGGTCATAGACCGCCGCTACAGTTTATTAATCGGAGACAGCTCAGACCAGCGGGCTCACGCCCGGCACGGGGATGTTCACGGCGGGGGCGTCGCCCCAGGCGTAGGCGGAGGGTTTCAGTTCGAGCTTCGAGGCCTCGAGCACCCAGGCGTAGCTCACCTCGCGGCCGGTGTAGGCGGACATGCGGCCGAGGATGGCGGTGAGGGTGGACTCGGCGACCTGCCGGCCTTCGTTGAGCGGCGTGCCGGCGCGGATGCTGCGGATGAGATCGATATGTTCCTGATCGTAGGGGTTCACGAGCTGCCCTTCGAACTTCCAGGGCGAAGCGCCCTGGATCACGCCCGACGGACGTGCCGTGCCCTTCGTGCCGATCAGGCGCTCGGTCACGCGTGTCGAGCTGCCCGCCACCTGCCGGCAGAGGCTCTGCACGCGCACGCCGTTGGCATACTCGAACTCGACCGAGAAGTGGTCCCACGCGTCGCCGTATTTCGCGTCGGTGCGGCTCTGGCGTCCGCCCATGCCGAAGGCCTTGACCGGCGGACCGCCGAAGGCCCAGTTCATGACGTCGATGTTGTGCATGTGCTGCTCGACGATGTGGTCGCCGCTCAGCCAGGTGAAATAGAGCCAGTTGCGCATCTGGTATTCCATCTCGCTCCACTCGGGCATCCGGCCGCGGTGCCACAGGGCTTCCTGCATCCAGTAGCACGAGCCGCCGACCAGCTCGCCGATGGCGCCGTCCTTGATGCGCGCCATGGTTTCGAGGTAGTCGGCCGAGTGGCGGCGCTGCGTGCCGGCGACGATCGCGAGCTTCTTCTGCGCGGCGATGTCCGCGAGCTGCATGACCAGGCGCGCGCCGACGGGATCGACCGCGACGGGTTTCTCGGTGAACACATGCACGCCGGCCGCGATGGCGGCCTGCAGGTGCAGCGGACGGAAATGCGGCGGCGTGACGAGCAGCACGAGGTCGATGCCGGAGGCGAGCACCTGCTTGTAGCCGTCGAAACCCACGAAGCAGCGCTCGGGCGTGACGGCGAACTGGTCCTTCGGCAGCGGCGGGCGGAGGTTGTTGCCGTCTCCGCTGCCCTCGGTGAAGGCCTTCATCGCCGCGTCCACGCGGTCGGCGAAGGCGTCGCAGACCGCGACCAGTTGCACGGAGGGATCGGCGGCCACGCAGTTGCGCACGGCGCCGATGCCGCGACCGCCGCAGCCGACGAGGCCGACGCGGATGCGGTCGGTGCCGGCGGCGAAG
>JAUPWC010000532.1 GCA_030916665.1 Verrucomicrobiota bacterium | reverse complement strand
TGGACCAATGCTCGCTCATACGTTTTCTCCCGCAGCCCCGGTTTGAGGGTGTTGTGGACCGTCATCGCGCAGCCCAGGATGCGCTCGCTGAGGTCTTGGTGAATCAGTCCATCCGTGTTCATCCTGTAATCAGTGGCAAAATTTCATTCCGACAACAGCTCCGCGCCTTCGAGCACGAGCAGGCGGGTCTTCGTGCGCACGCCGCCGGGGGCGGAGAAGCCGGTCATCTTGTCGCTGGCGGACACCACGCGGTGGCAGGGGACGATCAGCGGCCAGGGATTGGTGGCGAGAGCGACGCCGACGGCGCGCGCGGCTTCGTGGCCCAAGGCCATGAGCTTGGCGATCTCACCGTAGCTTTTCTTGTGGCCGGGTTTGATGGCCAGAGCGTGGCGATAAACCGCCAGCTGAAAGTCGCTCACCTGCGACCAGTCCAGCCGGGCGTGTTCAAAGTCCTGCAGCTTGCCTTCGAGGTGCTGCTGCACGCGGCCGATGATCGCCTGCACCCAGTCGGGTGCCGGGCCGGACACGCCCGCGCTGCGGTCCTTGGCCGCGATGTGCTGCTCGGTCAGGGCATCGCTCGCTTCGGGCATCTGGAAACCGGTCAGGCCGGTGTCGTTCCACGCCAAGCCACAGGTGCCGAAGGCCGTGGGGAAAAGCGTGTGGGGCATGGTCGGCAGGCTAGGCGGCGCGTGCAGGCGTGCAAGCCTCCGCCGGTTGGCCGATCGGCCAAGGGGGCCACAGACTACAGACTAAAGACTAAAGACTACGGATCAGAGACCAATTCTGACTCATGCCGCTGGAGGTGGAGCGACCTGCACCTCAGGGCGCTTTTGCCATGCGGATGTCCTTTGCGCGTTGGGGAGCAACGCGCACCACCTTTGGGCATCATCCATGGGCAGTCCTTTGTCCTTAGTCTGTGGTCAGTTGTCCGTGGTCTGGCTCTGCCGCCGCCATTCCGCTCGCCTCGGCGGCGGCGGCCTGCTTTCTTCCGCGCTCACCTCCATGCCGACCAACCGGTTCTACAACGACTTTGACACGCAGTGCTGGAGCTCCAGCCGAAAGCCCGACTACCGCACGCCGTTCCAGATTGATCGCGACCGGATCATCCACGCTCATGCGTTCCGGAAGCTCCAGTCGAAGACCCAGGTGTTCCTCAGCGGCGAATACGATTTCTACCGCACCCGGCTCACGCACTCCATGGAGGTCGCCCAGATCGGACGCTCCATCTGCAGCTACCTGCTCAGCCGCGGCGACCCGCTGGCCGACGATTTCTTCATCGACCCCGACCTCGTCGAGGCGAGCTGCCTGTCGCACGACATGGGGCACCCGCCCTTCGGCCACAGCGGCGAGCGCACGTTGCAGGAGCTGATGAAGCGCCGCGGCGGCTTCGAGGGCAACGCCCAGACCCTGCACCTGCTCTGCGAGACGATCTACCAGAACGAGTCCGGCGTGAAGGGCATGCAGCCCACGCGCGCGCTGCTCGACGGCGTGCTCAAATACAAGAAGCTCTACACCGAGTTCGCCACGCCGCCACTCAACCACTTCATCTACGACAGCCAGGGCGGCATCCGGGAGTGGGTCTTCGGCGGCGCGCGCATCCCCGGTGCGCTCATGCGCGGCGACAGCCTCAACGACTTCAAGAGCGTCGAGTGCCAGATCATGGACTGGGCCGACGACGCGGCCTATTCGCTCAACGACATCGTGGACGGCGTGCGCGCGGGCTTCCTCACCGTCGAGCGCGTCGAGCGCTGGGCCGCCGGCGAGGCCATCGGCGCGTTGGAACAGAAGCACCTCGACTCGTTCTTCGACGCCCTCCGCAAGGACCGCCTCGAAAACACCTTCTCCAAGAAGATCGGCGCCTTCATCCAGGCCTGCCGCCTGAAGACGCGCGACAACTTCATGGCCGAGAAAACCAACCGCTACAAATACGACCTCATCATCGAGGAGACCGCGCGCGGCGAGGCGGAGTTTTTCAAGAAGATGGCCAACGACATCATCTTCGACAGTCCGCAGCTCGAGCAGCTGGAGCACAAGGCGCGCGTCATCATCAACGCCCTCTTCAATGCCATCTGGGAAAACTACGTCCAGCGCAACGAGCGCGTGATCCGCATCCTCCCCGCCAACGTCAGCCGCCTGATCGAAGCCGAGAAGACCCAGGACGGGAAAGCCCGCCGCATCTGCGACTTCATCGCCGGCCAGACCGACGGCATGATCGTGCGGACGTATCAGCGGCTATTCGATCCACAGTTCGGCAGCTTCCGCGATCTGAGCTGAGATTGGTCACCACTAAAACACACGGAATACACGAAAGGGGGAGGGCCCGCGACCCAGCGGGCCGGTATGCTGTGTAGGCGGGACCGCCGATCTCGCCTTGAACTCAAATCAACGCTTGCGGAGATAATTGGTATCGTTTTGATACTGCTATGCCCAGAAAGCTCCGCGACTTGATAGCCGACCTTGAAAAGGCCGGCTTCACCAACCGGGGTGGTAAGGGCAGTCACCGCAACTACATTCATCCGCGCGGACTTCGGGTCACGCTCTCAGGCCATGTCGGGGACGACGCGCTCCACTACCAAGAGAAGGAAGTCCGCCGGAAGATAGCCCTCTGCCAGTCATGAAAACCAGCGCCAAGAAAACCCAATCACCCAAGGCCATGGCCCGGCGATATCTCAAGCTTGTGGAATGGTCCGACAAGGACGGCTGTTTTGTCGGCAGCGCCCCGCCCATCATCGGCCCCTGCTGCCACGGCAGGACCGAAGCCGAAGTCATGGCCCAACTCACGACCATCGTGGAGGAGTGGGTCGAGGTCATGCTGCGCGAGGGACATCCCTTGCCCGCCGGCACCGCCGGCAAGAAATACAGCGGCCAGTTCGTCGTGCGGGTGACTCCCGAATTGCACAAGAAGGCCTCGCTCAAGGCGCTGGCTCGCGGAGAAAGCCTCAATCAGTTCGTGGCGTCTGCGCTCTCAGAAACCTGATTCCGCTGAGGCCGGATTGGCCACAAAAAGCACAAAAGGCGGAGGGCCCGCGTCCCTGCGGGCCAGATTTCAGCTGTAGGGCGGGGTCTCCGAACCCCGCCTTGATTTGGCTCGTGGCCGGAGGCCTACCGTAGATGGCGAAGCAACCCCGCCACTCCGACATCCCCATCACAGGCTTGCCAGCCCGGGGAGAGTGAGGGACAAACGTCCCGCTAAACCGCCAGCATTGATCCGGGTCGAAGCGCGTGGGCTGAGCCTGTCGAAGCGACTTGGCAATCAAGGGGCCTGCCGGCAGTTTCGCGCCACTGCTTTCCCATGGCTCGAACCAAGACTTCCGCCCCCAAAGACTCCAGCTCCAGCACCGCCAACCTCGGCTTCGAGGCCAAGCTCTGGCTCGCCGCCGACAAGCTCCGCAACAACATGGACGCGGCGGAATACAAGCACGTCGTCCTCGGCCTCATCTTCCTCAAATACATCTCCGACACCTTCGAGGAACACCGCGCCAAGCTCCTTGCCGGAGAGGGCGACTACGCCGGGGCCAATCCCGAAGACCCGGACGAATACAAAGCCGAGAACGTCTTCTGGGTGCCCGCCGATGCCCGCTGGTCCCACCTCCAGGCCAGCGCCAAGCAGCCCACCATCGGCAAATCCGGGGACGACGCCATGGTCGCCTTCGTGCGCGTCAACCCGCGCCTCAAAGGCGTCCTGCCCAAGGACTTCGCCCGCCCCGGCCTCGACAAACAC
>JAUPWC010000531.1 GCA_030916665.1 Verrucomicrobiota bacterium | reverse complement strand
CCGCGTTTCTTTGGCTACTATTTCACCGGTCAGCGCGCGGTCGTCGTGGCCGGCCTGTGGACCGTGCTGGTGGACGACGCCGAGCTGCTGCGCCGCCTGCGCCTCACGGTCGAGAAGATCACCGGCAACCGGTTCAACATCGCCAGCGCCAGCGAGGGCGGTGAACCCGAGTTCATGCTCGTCAACGACAGCCACGACGGTTCGTGCTGGCTGTGGGACTATGAGCACGCCCGGCGCTTCCTGGAGTCCGGCGAACCGGTGACCCAGCGGCTGGGGGAGCAGGTGGAAGACGATTTGCTCGGCGACGATCCCGATCAGGGGCCGAGACTTTTGGGGCCGTAACAATCCAGCGTGATTGCGGGTTGTCTGAGGCCGGGGCGACTTGAGGAGACTCAAGCCGCCCTGTGCTCGTTGGATTTTGGGTGCAGACGGGGTCGCCGACTGCGGTGAGGTGCGATGCTGGCGAAGCCCGGGGTCAACGAACCGGCTACAGATTGATTACGCAGGCATGCGCAGATCCTTCAGCGCGCAGCGCGGGCAGCCGGGGCAGTTGCGTCCGCACGGGCGGGACGCGGCGGCGGGTTTCGGGCGGAACTGCTCCAGCCAGTCGCGGCCGGGGCCCTGGCCGCGGACGGCGGTGTCGTGACGGTGCGCGACGCCGGTGCGGCGTTCGATGAACTCCTCCAGGCGCGGCCAGAATCCGATGCGTTCGAGGAGCGGGTTCACGAAGTTGGTCACCGGGCAGTAGTAGGTGTTCTTCGGATCGGCGTGGTGCAGGCCGTGGTGGCGGGCGGTCTGGAGGATGCGCCAGTCCTGGAGCATGGAGATGAACCGTCCGTTTTCGGTCCGGGTGCGGTGCGCCATCTTGTGGATTTCGTTGGCGCTCACGCTCACCGCCACGAAGAGCAGCAGCTGCCAGGCGAGCAGGCCCAGCGGCCAGGCGACGGCGATCAGCACGAGGCCGACGAGCACGAGGAGCCGCGAACTCTCCCACCACGACAGGCGGGTGAAATGGCGCGGCAGGTGGTGGTGCACGATGTTTGGCGCGATCACGAGTTTGCCGATCACCGGCGTGTCCTCGGTGAAGTAGGCGTCCTCGGCCCAGTGGACGAGGCCGGCGATGAAGTCGGCCAGGCCGACGATGAGCACGACTTGGACGGCGATCAGGAGCAGGGTGAGCAGGAGGTTCATGGGGGATTGCGGTTGAGGCTCCGGGTGAACCGGAGCGCCGTGAGACTATCCGAACGCTGCCATGGCCGTGAGTTGATAAGCCTGATGCCGGACATTGGATTTTATTATGTGGCGCGGGGAAGCGGAAACGGCTTCCTCGGGAACGCGGATGAACGTCCATCACCTCGAGCTGTTTTATTACGTGGCGAAACACGGCGGGATCAGCGCGGCGGTGCGCAAGATTCCCTACGGCATCCAGCAGCCGGCGGTGAGCGGACAGGTCGGCAATTTGGAAAAGGATCTGGGCGTGCGCCTGTTCGAGCGCAGCCCCTTCCGGCTGACCCCGGCGGGCGAACGGCTGTTTGCGCATGTGCAGCCGTTTTTCGAGGGGCTTGCCACCGTGGCCGGTGAAGTGAAGTCGGCGGGGCAACCTGAGCTGCGCATCTGCGGCGCCGAGCTGGTGCTGCGCGATCACCTGCCGGCGGTGCTGAAGGGGATGAAGGTGCGGTTTCCGAAACTGCGTTTCAGCCTGCGGACGACCGGCTACCTGTCGCAGGTCGAGGAGTGGCTGCGCGAGGGTCAGGCCGACGTCGCCTTCCTGCCGGTGTATGAACGCGTGCCCACCGGCCTGAAGATGACACGTATCGCCTCGTTTCCCCTGGTGCTGCAGGTGCCAAAGGCGTCGAAGCTGAAAAGCGCCGCCGAACTTTTTGCCCAGAAGCGCATCGCCGAGCCGCTCATCTGCCTCGAACCGCGGTCCAATGTCGTGCAGCGCTTTTTCCAGGAACTGAAGGCCCAGGGCGCGTTCTGGCCGCATGTGGTCGAGGCGACCTCGCTGGACCTCGTCACCCGCTACGTCGCCAACGGCGACGGCATCGGGCTGAACGTGCTGGTGGACCGGAAGGCGCGGCCCAAGGACGTGCGCGTGGTGCCGCTGCCCGGATTTTCTCCGCTCACGATGGGCGCCCTCTGGCGCGGGCAAGCCTCGGAGCAGGTGCAGGCCGTGATCGAAGGGGTGCGGACGTATGCCCAGGCCACTTGGCCGGATTGGGTGTGCGCGGAGTAACCGGCGCTCAATTCACAAACATCGCCTCGTTGGATTGGAAGAGGGCGTGGGCGAGTTTGGTCCAGGCGTCCACGGGGCCGCCGGGTTCGATGGTGGCGCCGATGGGGCGGTTGTCGGGGGCACCGAGTTTGCCGGCGAGGGCCTGTCGCTGGGCCTGGCGCTGCTCGCGCTGCTTCTCACGGGCGGTTCTCATCGCGGGCGGCTCGGGCGGGGCGTCGAGTCCGGTGCCGCTCGGGTTGCCACGGACGTAGGCGATGGCAAGGCGGACTTCCTCGTTGGTCGGCTCGCGCTGGAAGATGGCGAGGTAAAGCGAGGTCACG
The DNA here is from genome assembly GCA_030916665.1 of Verrucomicrobiota bacterium. GTDB lineage: Bacteria > Verrucomicrobiota > Verrucomicrobiia > Opitutales > Opitutaceae > Lacunisphaera. The sequence goes on along the minus strand of JAUPWC010000531.1, from coordinate 4,239 downwards.
CGATGGGTGTCGTCGCTGAGGGCGGCAAAATCAGGCCGGTGCGTGAGCTTGCGGGCGGTTTCGACGACGAGCGGACTGTTCATGAGGAACAGGGCCTGTTGCGGAACGGTGGTGTCGTGGCGCCGGCCGGTGGGGGTGTCGGGATTCGGGAAGTCGAACTGAGTGAGCAGCTCGGGCGGGTTGCGTCGGTCGATGAGGAAGTAGAGCGCGCGGCGCTTGCCGAACTGGTCGCTGGCGGGCGTGACGGGTTTCCCGCCGACGGTGCGGTTGAGCGTGCCGGCGATGGCGAGCAGCGAGTCGTAAACCTCCTCGAAATCCAGACGACGCAGGCTGAAGTGCCAGAGAAGGCGGTTGTAGGGATCGGCGGCGAGGCGGGCCGGGTCGGCGCGGCTGCTTTGCTGGTAGGTGCTGGTGAGCAGCATGGCGCGGTGGAGCTGCTTGAGGGACCAGCCGCCTTCGACGAAGCGGGCGGCGAGCCAGTCGAGCAACTCGGGATGGCTGGGCGGGCCGCCCATGTTGCCGAGATCGTCGGGCGTGGCGACAAAGCCGGTGCCGAAATGCTGTTGCCAAAGCCGGTTCACGAGCACGCGGGCCGTGAGCGGGTTCTTCGGGTCGGCGATGGCCTGGGCGAGTTCGAGGCGACCGGAGCCGTTCTTCCAAACGGGGCGCTTCTTCGGGTCGGCGGAGAGGATTTCGAGGAAGCGACGGGGCACGACTTCGCCGGCGTTGCCGACTTCGCCGCGGAGGAGCACCGGGAAGTCCTTTGGCCGGGGCACATCAGACAAGGCGTGGGCGCGGGCCGGGGCCCCGGGGTGGTTCATCTCGAGATTGGTGATTTCGCGCTGGAGCTGGCCCTCGGCGCGGATGAGTTCACGGCGCTTCTGCGGGTCGCGTTCGCGCGCGCGGCGCATCTCCAGGAACTGTTGCTGCAGGTCTTCGATCCGCTTGATCAAGGCCCGGCCCTCGGCGAGGTAGTCGGTCAGGTCCTCGGTGACGGGCAGGCGGGCGGTGAGCGCGGGCTCCAGCATCGGGAGGCGGGCCTCGGTGGTGTTGGCGAACACGCCGTAGAGCGAGTAGTAGTCCTTGGTCGGAATGGGGTCGAATTTGTGGTCGTGACAGCGGGCGCAGGAGACGGTGAGGCCGAGGAAGGCCTTGGTCGTGACGTCAATCCGGTCGTCGATGACGTCGTTGCGGCGGCCGTCGTGCTGGTTGCCGAGACGCAGGAAGCCGAGCGCGGCGAGGATGCTCTGGTCGTCGGGGAGTTCCTGTTTGGCGGGCTTGGCTTTCGCATTGGCCTCGGCGACCAAGCGGTCGGCGGCGAGCTGTTCGGTGATGAACCGGTTGTAGGGCTTGTCGGAATTGAAGGCCTCGACGAGGTAGTCGCGGTAGGTCCACGCGTGCGGGAAGCGCGGGTCGTCGCGGCGCGGCGGATCGCCCTTGGTGTCGGAGTAGCGGGCGACGTCCATCCAGTGCCGGGCCATGCGCTCGCCGTAGGCGGGCGAGTCGAGCAGGCGGTCCACGACCTTGGAGAAAGCGGCGGGCGAGGTGTCGGCGAGGAAGCGCTGGATCTCGGCCTCGGTCGGCGGCAGCCCGGTGAGATCGAAGGTCACGCGGCGGATGAGCGTGCGTTTGTCGGCCAGCGGATTGGGCGCGAGGCCGGCGGCTTCGAGTTGGGCGAGGACAAAGGCGTCCACCGGAGACTGCACCCAGGAGGGGTTCTTCACCGCGGGCACGGCGGGCTTCTGCACGGGCTGGTAGGCCCAGTGCTGGCGACCGACGCCGCCGTAGCTTTTGCCGTCGGCGGTGGTCAACGGCACGCGCGGATCGGGCGCGCCGCGGCGCACCCACTCGGTGAGGTCGGCGATCTGTCGGTCGGTGAGTTGGCCGCCATGATCCTCGGGCGGCATTTTCAGGTCTTCGTCGGTGTAACGGATGGCCTGAATGAGGAGGCTTTCGTCGGGCTTGCCGGGGACGATGGTCGGGCCGGAGTTGCCGCCGTGGAGGAGGGCGTTGCGCGAGTCGAGGAGGAGGCCGGCCTTGATCTTGTCGGCCGTGTGCGAGTGGCACTTGTAGCAGTGCTCGCTCAGGACGGGACGGATGCGGGCCTCGAAGAAATCGAGGTCGGCTTTGGCGAGGGCGGGCTCGGCGGCGAAGCCGGAAGTCGCGAGCAAGCTCGCTCCCACAAGCAGCCATCCGAAGCCTGTCATTCTGAGCGCAGCGAGGAATCCAGAGTGATGTCCGCGGGAGTGCATGTCGTTGGATCCTTCGCTGCGCTTAGGATGACGGGAGGCGGGGATGATGATCCGGTCGTCGCTCATGCCAGGATCGGTTTCACCACGTTGCCGGCGACGTCGGTGAGGCGGAAGTCGCGGCCGTTGTGCCGGTAGGTGAGCTTCGTGTGATCGAAGCCGAGGCAGTGCAGCACGGTCGCGTGGAGGTCGTGGACGTGGACCTTGTCTTTCACGGCTTCGGCGCCGGTTTCGTCGGTGGCGCCGTGGACGTGGCCGCCCTTCACGCCGCCGCCGGCGAGCACGAGGGAGAAGGCCTTGGCGTTGTGGTCGCGGCCGGGTGAGTCGCCGCCGTTGCGGTCGCGGGTGGGCTTGCGGCCGAATTCACCGCCCCAGATGACGAGCGTGGAGTCGAGCAAGCCGCGCAGCTTCAGGTCGGCGAGCAGGGCGGCGAGGGGTTGGTCAATCTCGCCGGCCTTCTGGGTGATGCGGTCCTCAAGGTCGTCGTGGTGGTCCCAGCCGTCATGCCACACCTGCACGAAGCGCACGCCGCGCTCCACGAGACGGCGGGCGATGAGCAGCTGGCGGCCCTGCGCGGTGTCGCCGTAGGCGGCACGGGTGTCGGCGGGCTCCTTGTTGATGTCGAATACATCGGTCGCCTCGGCCTGCATGCGGAAGGCGATCTCGGCGGTCTCGAGGCGCGATTCGAGCGCGGCGTCGCGCTGGAGGGTCTGGGCGTGGAGCTCGTTGAGCCGGTGGACGAAGTCGAGCTGGCGGCGCTGCTCGGTCTTGGAGACGTAGCTGTTGCGGATGTTCTGGATCATCTGCTGCACGTTGCGCGCGGTGGTGTTGACGCTCGTGCCCTGGTAGATGCCGGGCAGGAAGGCCGAGCCGTAGCCGCCCGCGCCGCCGACGGGCACGCGGTTGCCACGGAGGGAAATGAAACCAGGCAGGTTCTGGTTCTCCGTGCCGAGGCCATAGACGACCCACGAGCCGAGGCTGGGCTTGGTGATGCGCACGGAGCCGGTGTTCATGAACGTCGTGGCGACGTCATGGACCGGAATGTCGGTGAACATCGAGCGGATGACGGTGAGGTCGTCGGCGTGGGCGCCGGTCTTGGCGAACAGGTCGCTTACCTCGAGGCCGGATTTGCCGTAACGCTGGAAGGCAAAGGGCGAGGCCATGGCCACGCCGCCGTCGGTGCCGAGGGATTTGCCGTCGAGGCGCGTGAGGGCGGGCTTCGGATCCCAGGTGTCCACATGGGAAGGGGCGCCCTGCGCGAAGATGTGGATGATGGCCTTGGCTTTGCCGGCAAAGTGCGGGAGTTTCGGCGCCAGCGGGTTGCCGGCGGGGGCGTGGCCGGCGGGCGAGACCGCGCCGAACAGATCGGTCGGGCCAAGGAAGGTGGCGGCGCCGAGGGCACCGAGGCCGAGCCCGACGCGGCCCAGAAATTGCCGGCGGGTGAGAAAGTAGTCCTCGATATCGGTCGAGACGCCGAGGCAGGGGGGATGCCCGTGGTGATGGTGCGCGTGCTCGGAGTGGGGCATGGCGGGAGGTGGTCCCAACAAGACGCAGCATGGCCGCCCTCGGTTTCGAGGCGAGCCGGGAAAGACGGCTTTGGCGGGGGATTTACGAGGACGGGTGACGCATTCCGGATTTGTGGGCAGCCCGCTTGCGGGTGCGGCTCGGGGCGCGCACGAGCGCGCTGACCCACAAAAGGCAGGCGCAAGCGCGTTACGCCGCGTGCGCCTGCGCGAAGTCGCGGATGCGGGCGCGCACCGAGCGCAGGCCGTTGAGCCGGGTGGGGGAGAGACTGCGCGCGAGGCCGGTTTTCTCGATCAGTTCGGGCTCGGTCGCGGCGACGTCGGCCGGCGGAGCGTCGCTGTAGAAATCGCAGAGCAGCGCCACGAGACCGCGCACGAGGGGCGAGTCGGCGTCGCTGCGGAAGTGGCAGCGACCGTCGCGCACTTCGCCGACGACCCACGCGGCAGAGATGCAGCCTTTCACGCGG
>JAUPWC010000530.1 GCA_030916665.1 Verrucomicrobiota bacterium | reverse complement strand
CGTCATACTTCGGCTTGGGGGACTCGAAGGAGCTGCGGGTGACGAGGTTGACCTGGCCTCCGATGGAGTTGGCGGGCATGTCGGGCGTGGCGACCTTGATCAGCTCGACACGGGAGGCATTGTTGATGGACATCTGGTCGAGGCCGACCTGGCGGGTGAGATTGCCGGGCAGGGTCGAGGAGACGGGCAGGCCGTCGATCAGGATGGTGGTGTCCTCGGGGCCGAAACCGCGGACGGAGACGCCGTTGGCGCGGTTCTCGGAGAAGCCCTGGTTGTTGCCGTTGGACGCACCGTAATCGATCTGGATGCCGGGGAGGAATTTCACGAACTCGCCGACGTTGCCGCTCGGGATCTCGCCGAATTCCTCGATGGAGACGACGTTTTTGATGTTCACCGCATTGCGCTCGGCGGCGATGGCGACGGCGCGGGCGTTGGTGTAGCGTTCGACATTGACCGTGTAGGGGTCGAGCTGGACGACCCCGTCCTTGCCGGCGGCGCCGCGGAAGGTGAAGTCCTGGGTGGCTTCGCCGCCGTCGGCGACGGTTACCGTGGCGGACTGCGTCGGCTGGCCGATGTAGCCGGCTTTGAGGGTGACCTCGCCGGCGGGCACGCCGCGGAACTCGAATTCGCCGTAGCCGTTGGTGACGGAGATGCGGTTGGTGCCCTCGATTTCCACGGTGGCGTTTTCGAGGAAGGCGCCGTTGGTGGCGTTCTGGACCTTGCCCCGGATGATGCCGGTGGCGGATGACTGGGCGAAGGCCGGCACGCAAAGTGCGACCGCCGCCAGCACGGATACGACCGAGCGGACCAGTCCGCGCATAGGCGCGAAAAGGCCGGCCCGTTTAAGGGATGTGCAGCACATACGATTCTCGTTGGTTTGGGGGTTAGGGTGGGAGCGGAACCTGTGTTCTGTCCCGGAGGGTAAAGGGTGGTAAGGGACTCTAGCGGTTATACCATGGGACGGGCGGCGATTCTTCCCAGAATGCCCCCGAAATTAGCGGAATTCTAACCTGCTGCAAACAGCGAAAATCGGCCCGTCGGAAAGCGACGGAACGGGGGGTGTTCGGCGGCGGAAAGCCGAGCCGGAATTGTGCGGTTCGGGGTGGAGCGACTTGTCCCCAAGGCGCTGGATCGGAGCGGCTGCGTCGCAACGCGCTGAGGTCAGCGCGTTCCACCTTTAAATTCCACCTGGCCACCCCGCCGGGCGGCGAGTTCCGCGTGGATTTTGGGCTCTTGGCGTTCGTATTTGCCGTAGAAGAGCACGGGCACGAGGGCGGCGGCGAAGGCGATGCTGGGCAGCCAGACCACGCTGAACTCGATGCCACGGAGCACGGTCGCGGTCTGCGCGACGTGCGGCACGTAGCCGCAGGATTCGAGAATCCAGCCCGGCAGCGCGCCGCCGAGCCCGGCGCCGGCCTTGAGGCAGAACGCCGCGCCGATGGCCGCGAGCAGGCCGGCGGCGCGGATGCCGGTCTTCCACTCGCCGTAGTCCACGCTGTCGGAGAGGATCGAGAACGGCATGGCCATCGCCGCGCCGCTGGCGAGGAAACCGAGGGCCCAGCCGGCCATGATGATCGGGAGCGAGTTTCCGTGGGCGAGGCCCCAGCCCATGATGAGCTGGCCGACGATCAGGCCGGCGAGGCCGGCGGCCCAGACGGTGGACTTGGAGAAGGTGCGGCACAACCAGGGCAGGCCGAGGACGGTGCCGAGCGAGATGAAGTCGAGGGCGAAGGCGAGCGGGATGAGGTCCGCGCGGCCGAGCGTGTATTCAAAGAAGTAGGGCGCGGCGGCGACGCGCGCGATGAACGCGATCCAGAACAGCAGGCTGCTGCCGGCGATGATCCACCAGGGCCAGTTCCCGCGCAGCGCGCCGAAGCCCGACAGCATCGGCTGCGGCTTGGTCTCCACCGGCACGACTTCCTTCAGGTTGCGGAAGGCGAGCAGGAAGAGCCCGACCGCGACCGCGCAGTAGATCGGCACCGTGAGCAGGTAACCCCGCCGGTCGTCGCCCTCGCCGAGCCAGCCGACGAGCTTCATGGCGGTGAGGTTGACGAGGAGCACCCCGAGCTTGGAGCCGAACATGCGGAAGCAGGTCAGCACGACGCGCTCCTGCGGATTCTGGGTGAGCACCGCCAGGATGGCGGTGACCGGCGTGTTGATGCCGGTGTAGAGGATGTTGACGATGATGTAGGTGCCGGCGGCGTAGAGGATCTTGGCGTTCCCCTCCAGGTCGGGCGTCACAAAGGTGAGGATGCCGAAGAGCGCGAAGGGTCCGCAGAGCCAGAGGAACCAGGGCCGGATCTTGCCCCAGCGGCTCCGGGTGCGCTCGAAGAGGATGCCCCAGAGCGGCGCGTCGGCGGCGTCGATGAAGCGCGCCACGAGCATGATCGTGCCCGCGACACCGGCGGCGAGGCCATAGACGTCGGTGTAGAATTTCAGCAGGTAGAACGAGATCGGCGCGAAGACCAGCTGGCAGGCGATGTCGCTGGAAGCGTAGCTGAGGCGCGTGGTGGTGGAGGTGCGGGACACAGGGGAGATGGGGTCTCGGATCTGGGGGTATCGGAGTTCGGGCAATCGTTCTCCTAATCGTAATCCTTCTCTTTATCTCGGGATGCTTAGGGAGAGAACGATTGGGATTACGAGAACGAGAACGATTCTGCGATCACGGGGCAGGCTGCGCAGCCTTCAAATCCTGCGACGTCGCCAGGGCGATGACGCGGCCCTGGTCGCCGACGGCGCAGTAGAAGTGATACACGACGCCCTCGTGTTTCAGCACCCAGGGTTTGTGCGCGAACTGTTTGTCGAAGGGCTCGCTGGGCTCGACGAGGTGCGGGCCGTCCCACTTGGTCCAGTGGACGAGGTCGTAGGACGCGGCGAAGGTGTCGAAGGCGCCGGGTTTCCAGAACGCGCCGAAGTAGAACATCACCCACACGTCGCCGATTTTTGCGAGCTGGGGATCGCCGCTGATCGCCCACGGGGAGGAGCCGACGTTGTTGACGACGGGGCCGGAGCCGAAGCGCCGCCAGGTGCGCAGGTCGTCGCTGATCGCGAGACCGATCTGCTCCTGGCCGTAGGGCGGGGCCTTGCCGTTGTAGAGCATCACGAACGGCGCGCCGAGCGTGCGGGCCTCGTCGCGGATGATCGCGCTCTTGTAGAGCGTGGTGTGCTCGAAGTCGCGCGTGTCGGGCTGGTCGGGCGCGAGCACGGGGTTTTCGGCGAGGCGGGTCCAGGGGCGGATCGCCGTCGGGTCGTCAGTGTGCGCGAGGCCGATGGCGAGAGGGTCGGGCTCGTAGCCCTGTTTCGCGCCGCCGAGGTAGCTGAGCCAGTATTTCCCCTCGTGCGTGCCGAGTTCGTGGGTGGCGCCGTCCCAGCGCGGGTCGTAGAGCGCGAGGCCGGCGGCGGCCTGCCAGGCGTCCCAGCCGGTTTTGGTGAAAGGCAGGATCGGGCCGAGGCGTTCCCACTTCAGCAGGTCGTCGCTGACGGCGAGGTGGGTCTCGTAGCCGACCTTGTCCTTGTTCGCGATGAACAGCATGAACCAGCGTCCGCCGTGACGGAAGACGTTGGGGCAGTCGAGCAGCTCGCCCTCGGCGGCCGGGAGCACAACGCCGTATTTGTGGGGCGCCTGCACCTGCGCGTGGATCTCGCGCATGGTCTGGTTGGAGACGAGGCGCGGCTTGCCGGTCGGGAAGGGGACGACGGGCGGGCGGTCTGCGGTTTGCGCGTGGAGGCGCGCCGACCCCGCGGCGCAGAGGCACGCGAGCAGCAGGACGAGTAAGACGTGGCGGTATAGGGAGGTGGAGCGCGCTGACCTCAGCGCGCTTTTTTCGAGTGACGTTGCGACCAGCGCACTGGGGTCAGTGCGCTCCACCTCCCCGGGCATGTTCATGCCCGGACTCATCCCGCCAAATCCTCCAGCCCATACCGCGCGAGCACGGCGCGCACCTGCACGGGGCCGCCGGTCTTGCACGCTTCTTCCATCGCCTGCATGAGCGCGACGGTCACGATGCCCTCGACGGGATCGGGCGTGGGCACGGTGCCGTGGGCGAGGCAGTCGGCAAAATACTCGATGTAGCGCTGGTATTCGCCGGCGTGGTGCGAGTGGCCGCCGAAACGGAAGAAGAAGGCGTCCTCGTCCTCGAAGGTCTCGACCGCGGACTGGGCGTCGGTCTTCCACGCGTAGCGCAGGTCGTAATAGTCGCCCTGGCTGGCGCCGAGCGAGCCGCGCAGCACGCAGCTCATGTTGCTGTCGCGCGCGGTGGGCGTGACCGGCGCGCTGTAGGTGCCGCTGACGCGGGCGATGCGGCCGGACTTCGCGCGGTAGATGAAGTGGAAGGTGTCGGGATGGGCGAGGCCGCCGGCCTGGCCGTTCTCGCTCAGGCGCGAGTAGCCCATGACCTCCTCGATGTCGGGCAGATACCAGCGGATGAAATCCACCGGGTGGCTGAGGCCGCCGTAGAGCCACTTGAAGGCGTCGGTGCGGGCCCAGGGCTTGGCGAGGAACCAGCGGTGGTCGGCGTTGTAGTAGGCCTCGACGGTGTTGAGTTCGCCGAGGAAGCCGGTGGCGAAGTGCTCGCGCTGGCGCTTGAACGGCGCGAAGAAGCGCGAGCTCTGTCCGACCATCACGCGCCGGCCGGTGGCGCGCGCGGTGTCGAGCACCTCGCGGGCGCGGCTGAGGTCGTGGAGAAAGGGCTTGGTGCAAACGACGTGCTTGCCGGCGCGGAGGCAGCGCAGGATGTGGTCGGCGTGCAGGTGGTCGGGTGTGTAGATGCCCACGACGTCCACGGCCGGGTTGGCGAGCAGCGCGTCGATCGAGGTCGTGAAGACGGCGGCCGGGAGGCCGAATTCCGCGCAGCGCTCGCGACCGAGCGTCTCGTTGAGATCGCAGAGGGCGGCGACCTGCCAGCGGTCGCTGTGCAGGCCGGCGGAGATGATGCTGCGGCCTTCACCGAGGCCGAGGACGCCGAGTCCGAGAGGTTTCATGGTCATTTCTTGTCGGGGAGAATCTGCAGGTCGCGGAGCTTCACCTTGTAATCATAGATGTGCTCGTTGAGGAAGGCTTCGATGCGATCGAAGACCTCGGCGCGGGCGGCGGGGAGGCCCTGCACGTAGTCCTGGTGGAGATCGACGAACTGCGCGGTCACGTCGGGCCGGTCCACCGCCGAGGCGAAGCGGCGGGCGGCGAGATAGACCGGGCGGCGCGGGGCGCCGTCGGGGCCGGGGTAGCTCAGCACGAGGATGGGCTTGGTGACCTTCTCCGGTTCGCGGGTGAGCGGCGCGGCCTTGAGACGGGCTTCGTCGCCGAGCCAGCCGCGGGTGAGCTGCGGCTGCACGTCTTCGTCGTTCCAGCGCTGGTTGGCGAGCCAGTCGCCTACATCCACGGGCGGCTCAAGCGCGACGGCGCATCGGAAGAGTTCGGGATAGGCCTGGACGGCGCGCAGCGCGATGAATCCGCCGTGACCGCGGCCCATCAGGGCGACGCGCTTGGGGTTGATCTGGAAACGCTGGCCGAGCGCGGTGACGACGGTGGCGAGATCCTCGATCTGCACGAGGTCGTAGCCGG
>JAUPWC010000529.1 GCA_030916665.1 Verrucomicrobiota bacterium | reverse complement strand
GTCCCGATCTGCACCAACAGCGCGAACCCCAGGCAGATACCGGCACTGGCGTAGTCCGCCGAGCCGTGCGCCGCCGCCAGCGCCGTGCCGACCATGACAGGAATCACCGCCGCCGGCAGGGTCTTGGGACGGGAGGCTTCGAGCCAGTTACGAGCTGTGGACATGGCAGCAGCGTTAGCGCGCCGCCAGCTCCGCTTCAAGTTCCCTGATGCGCTGCTCCACAACATCTCGCCGCGCCGCCGGATCGTCTTCCGGCAAATCCGGCAGCACGCCACGCAGCCAGACAAGCGCCTCGGCGGGGCGTCCGAGCTCGCGCAACAATTCGGCATAAATCCGCGCTGCATGATAGGGCGCACCGGGTTGCTCGGCGGCGCGCCTGAAAAGTTCCGCTGCCCCCTCTTTGTCGCCGAGCGCGCGCAGGCGGATGTTGGCCATTTCGAGGTAAAACGCCGCCTTGGCCGGATGACGCGCCACGCCGCGCTCGAGAAACGCCAGCGCCCGGCCCGCCTCCTCCGCCACGATCCGGTCCCTCAGCACCAGCGGCGCGCCCGCATCGCGCCACACGGGAAAATCGTAGGCCATCATGCGCGCGGCGTTGAACCAGAAATAGAGCGGCCGCTCGTCGGAAGCCACGGTGAGTTCCAGCAGTCCGGCCGTCGCAGCGAGATCACGCCTTTCCCACGCGAGATTTGCCCGCAGCCAGGTTCCGCCCGCGGCCACCGCGCGCATGCCGCCGAGGACGGCCAGTGAGCCGCCGACCAGATTTTCCGAGGAAGCGGCCAGCCGCGCTTCCAACGGCCGCACGACCAGCATGGCCGCGAGCAAGATCAGCACCGGCAACAGACGGCGCTCCTGTTCAAATCTCTCGATGGCGGAAAACATAGACAGCCAGCGCGGTGAACAGCCCGACGAACAAGGCCCAGTAACCCGCCAATCCCAACAGTCCCGCAACTCCGAGACTCGCGCCCGCGAGCAGCGGCTCCGCATCGAACAGCCCAAGATTCGGCCACACCCGCAGCCATGCCAGCCAGCCCTCGGCCTGCGTGAACGGACGCAGGTGCGCCACGACGGCCAGCAACAGGCCCGCACACACGGCAAACAGCTCCGACCCCGCATAGCTGCACACCAGCAGCGTCATGGCGGCGACCAGCGTCAGCTTCAGCCAGACGAGCGCGCAGGCCTGCAGGAAAACCGGCAGCGGCACAAATGCCGCGCCGATCTGCGTCCCGCGCACCGCGAGCAGGACACCAAGCACCAGCGCCAGCGTCGCGACAAACAGCGCCAGTAGCGCCGCGACCCCGGCCGCCTTGCCGGCCAGGTATTCCCCGCGACCCACGCGGCGTGTCAGCACAACCGCCACCAGGCCTCCATCCATGTCGCGAAAGGTGAGGTGCGCCGTGCTGAGGGCGGCCAGCAGCGTGCCCAGCAAACTCATGACGCCGAGGCCGAAGTCCGCCACGAACTTCAGCTCGGCCGCCCCGAAATTGAAGGTCCGAAGCCACAGCGCCATCAGCACGAGGCCCGCCCCGACGGCAGTCAGCAAACCGGTGAGCCGCAGGCGGACGGCTTCGACGAGCGTCTGCCCTGCAACGCGCCATACGCGGCGCGCGCCAGCCCGAAAGCCGTTCTGCTCAGGAAGGTCCATGTAATTTCTCCAAATAGATCTGCTCCAGCTGCGACGTCGCGACCGGGGTGCGCTCGAAGCGGCCGAGCAACTCGTCCACCGTGCCGCTGGCCAGCAACCGTCCCTTGCCGAGCAAGGCCAGCCGGTCGCACACGCCTTCGGCCTGCGCCAGCAGATGAGAGGTAAACACGACCGTGCGCCCCTGTGCCGCCAGCTCGCGGATCAGCCGCACCACCGCCAGCCGTCCCTCGGGATCGAGACCGCTGGTCGGTTCGTCCAGCAGCACAACCTCCGGATCGTGCAAAACGGCCTGCGCCAGACCGAGCCGCTGCCGCATGCCTTTCGAATAGGTCGCAATGCGGCGCCCGGCAGCCTCACCCAATCCCGTCCACGCCAACACGGAGTCGATCCGTAGCGTCGCCAGGCCGTCGGGCAGCGAACTCAGACCGGCACAGTAGCGCAGAAACTCGCGCCCGCTCTGGTGGGTTGCGAAGCGCACCGCTTCGGGCAAGTAACCGATCCGCGACCGCGCCGCATCGCTACCCGCAGGATCGCCGAAGATGCGGCAGCAACCCGACGAAGGCCGCAACAACCCGGCCAGCGCCTTCAGCGTGGTGCTTTTGCCGGAACCGTTGGGGCCGAGCAGTCCGAGCACCTGCCCCGGGGGCAACCGGAGCGTGAGCGCCTCGACCGCGCGCACCCGCAGTCCACCCCAGCCCACCGGATAGCTCTTGGCAAACCCGTCGAGTTCCACCGCCCATTGCTCGCCGATGCGCATGGCTACCTGATGGTGAATCCGACGAACTGCGGTTCCCGCATGCCGGTCGTCTGCTCCACCTTGCGGATGTGCCCTTCCATGCGCTCCTGCACGGCAGCGATGAAATCCTTCACCTCCTGGGCGCGGCCCTCGGCCTCAAGCTGCACGCGTCCGTCTGGCAGGTTCATCACCTGGCCGGAAACCTCGAATTCCTTGGCCACTTGCAGCGTCTGGTAGCGAAAGCCCACGCCTTGCACCCGGCCGCTGAAAAAGACGGTCGCATGATAAACCCCGCTCATGCAGGCAGAAGAACGTCGCCGCCCCGGCCTGACAAGACCTGGTTATGACCTTATTTCAGGTCATGGCACCCGCGCCGGTCATGCGGCAATTCGTCTGGCTCCCGCGCAGCGAGCGAACCGGCTACGACGGGAATTTTATTTGCCAGCAGGTGGACGGCACACATTGTGCGGACCAACGCCGCAAGGCGCTTCCTTACATGACCAATCCTGAATCCGACGGGCTGTTCGACAACGACTGGGACGACTGCGGAGAACTTTCCTGGACCGAGGCTGACTGGCAGAAATACCTCGCAAACCAAGAGACGGCTGTCCGCGACTACATCAAGCACTACGACCAGTTGCCCGCCTCGATGGACCGGATTGACGAGGCCGCCCGCCGCATGGGTTGGGAGCTGGCCGCCGACGAAACGCCCGAGGCGCTCGACGCTGATGAAGCGGAGATGGAGGAAACAGGTGAGATTTTCGACGGCCCTTGGGACCCCTACACCCTGCACCGTAACCCGGTGTATATTTCCACGCGCGCGCTTTACCTGAGCCTGATCGCCCACTGGGAGCGCGTCGCCGCGCAACCTGGCCGCGTGCCGGCCGCCCTCGGCATCACCCTGCAGTCGCTGCTTTACCGCGGACACGAGCAGGCGCTCCAAGCCGTGCAGGCCCTGGAGATGGGCGACTACACCCTCGCCGTCGTGCTTTTCAAGAAGGCGCTCCACGAGCTCAACCTCACGCTCGCCCGTCTGAGCGAACCCGACACCGTCGCGACGCCTCTCGCCCTCCGCTTCAAGGAATACGCCATGCCGCGCCTCTTCGATCTGCGCGAGATCTGGCTGCGTGTCATGAACGAGTGCCGCCAGAGCCACGGCGGTTCGATTCAGCCGGAGTGAGCACACCTCCTGTAGCAAACCACGGGGCGCACTTTGGGTGCGCCCCTTTTGTTTTGGTAGGGCGAGTCGTCCCCGACGACCCGCGCCGTGGCTCATCCGGAGAATTCGCCCTACCCTACTTCACCTTCTTCTTCCCCTTTCGCCCGTAAGCGACCGGTTTGGCGCCGAGTTTTTTGTAGTCGCCGGTCTTCAGCGCGTTGATCTGGTCGCGCAACAGCGCGGCGCGCTCGAATTCAAGCTTGTTGGCCGCCACCTGCATCTCGTCCTCAAGTTCGGCGATCACGGCCTTCACGTCGTCGGCCGATTCGGCCACCGCCTCCGTGTCGTCGCGGTCCTTGCCGTCGTAAACGCGCAGGCTGGCCTGCACCCCGCGCTTCACGCTGCGCGGGGTGATGCCGTGCTCGCGGTTGTAGGCGAGCTGTTTTTCCCGGCGGCGGGCAACCTCGTCCATCGTGCTGCGAATGGATTCGGTGATGTTGTCGGCGTAGAAGATGACGCGGCCCTTTTCGTGGCGCGCGGCACGCCCGGCCGTCTGCATGAGACTCGTGGCGCTGCGCAAAAACCCCTCCTTGTCGGCATCAAGCACGGCTACGAGTGCCACCTCGGGCAGGTCGAGGCCCTCGCGCAGGAGGTTGATGCCAATGAGGACGTCGAAGTTTCCCAGCCGCAGATTTCGCAGGATCTCGACGCGCTCAAGGGCGTCGATGTCGGAGTGCAGGTATTCGACGCGGATCTTCGCATCGCGCATGTAGGACGTGAGATCCTCGGACAGGCGCTTGGTCAGCGTGGTCACAAGCACGCGTTCGCCGGCCTCCACCGCTTTGCGCACCTCGCCGATGAGGTCCTCGACCTGCCCCTTGGTCGGGCGCAGCGTGATCTCCGGGTCTACCAATCCGGTCGGACGGATCACCTGCTCGGCGACGACTTGGGAGAGCTTCAATTCAAACGGCGCGGGCGTGGCCGAGACGTAGAGTGTCTGCCCGGTGATGGACTGGAACTCGGCGAAGCTCTGCGGCCGGTTGTCGAGCGCCGAGGGCAGACGGAAGCCGAAGCTCACCAGCGTGGATTTGCGCGCGAGATCGCCGTTATACATGCCGCCGATCTGCGGAATGGAGACGTGGCTCTCGTCCACCAGCGTCAAAAAGTCCTTGGGAAAGAAATCCACGAGGCAGAACGGACGGTCGCCCGGTTTCCGGCCGGTGAGATGCAGGGAGTAGTTCTCGATGCCGCTGCAGAAGCCCATTTCCTGAAGCATCTCAAGGTCGTAGGTCGTGCGCATTCGCACGCGCTGCGCCTCGAGGTATTTTTGCTCCTTCTCGAAGAACGCCACCCGCTCCTCCAACTCGGCCTTGATGCGCCCGATGGCGGTGTCGAGCTTGCCGCGCGAGGTCACGTATTGGTTGGCGGGATAGAGTTCAAAGCGGTCGATCTTCCGGATCACCGCACCGCTCACCGGCTCGAATTCCGTGAGCGCGTCGATCTCGTCGCCGAAGAATTCCACGCGCAGCCCGTGCTCCAGGTAGGCCGGCATCACATCCACCGTGTCGCCGCGCACGCGGAAGGCGCCGCGCTTGAGATCGTAGTCGTTGCGCTCGTATAGATTGTCCACCAGCCGCTCGAGAAACTTGTTGCGGTTCAGTGTGCCGCCTCGCTCCAGCACGATGCGCATGGAGAAAAATTCCTCGGGCGAGCCGAGGCCGTAGATGCACGACACGCTGGCCACCACGATCACGTCGCGCCGGCTGACCAGCGAGCTGGTGGTGGCGATGCGCAGGCGCTCGATCTCCTCGTTGATGGACGAGTCCTTCTCGATGAAGGTGTCGCTCGACGGCACGTAGGCCTCGGGCTGGTAGTAATCGTAATAGCTGACGAAGTATTCGACGGCGTTCTCGGGAAAGAAGGCCTTGAACTCTGAGTAAAGTTGCGCCGCGAGTGTCTTGTTGTGCGAGATAATCAGCGCCGGCCGGTCGAGCTGCGCAATGACGTTGGCCATCGTGAAGGTCTTGCCCGAGCCGGTGACGCCCAGCAGCGTCTGATGGCGGTTGCCCGCACGGAAGGACTCCACCAGGGCCTTGATGGCCTGAGGCTGGTCGCCGGTGGGCTGGTATTCGGAGTGGAGTTTGAACAAGGGCATAACCTGAGCACCTGAGTCAGAATCGGGCAAAAGGCTAACACGATGCACTGTCAGCGTTGTGTCAGGAGCGCGAGCTTTCCGCGGCACGGACATGGCCGAAAGCAAATTGCCAAGACCGAGCCTCCTGCCAGACTGGCCGCATAACAAACCGGGCCCTTTCCGGCCCTTACCCCAATGTCACTCGAAAGCACCATCTATCAATCCACTGTCTTCCAACAGGCCTGCCGGCAGTTCGATATCGCCGCCGACATCCTTCAAATGGACGCCTCCGTCCGGGAGCGCACCAAGCGCCCGCGCCGCTGCGTGATCGTTTCCATGCCCGTGCGCATGGACGACGGCCGCGTCGAGATCTTCGAGGGCTACCGCGTGCAGCACAACCTCTCCACCGGCCCGGCCAAGGGCGGCATCCGCTTCCACCACGACGTCACGCTCGGCGAGGTTGCCGCGCTGGCCATGTGGATGAGCTGGAAATGCTCGCTCGCCGGCCTGCCCTACGGCGGCGCCAAGGGCGGCGTGATCGTGGACACGCGCAAACTGTCCACGACGGAACTCGAGCGGCTCTCCCGTCGCTACATGCAGGAAATCCTGCCGTTCATCGGGCCCAACGTGGACATCCCCGCGCCCGACGTCGGCACCAACGATCAGGTCATGGCCTGGATGATGGACACCTATTCCAATCACAAGGGGCACTTCGACCCCGGCGTGATCACCGGCAAACCCATCGTGCTCGGCGGATCGCTCGGCCGCCGTGAGGCCACCGGCGAAGGCGTAGCATGGTTCGTCAAATCCTACCTGCAGGACCTCGGCATCGAGCCCGAAAAAACTACCGTCGCCATCCAGGGCTTCGGCAACGTCGGCAGCGAGGCCGGCCACGCACTCTATCACTGGGGCGCGGAAATCGTCGCCATTTCCGACTACACGGGCGGTGTTTACAACGCCAAGGGACTCGACCTGAAGGCCGCGCAAGCCTGGGTCGCCCAGAACAAGACGCTGCAGGGATTCCCGGGCGGCGAGCCCATCTCGAACGAGCAACTCATGGAGCTGGAGTGCACCGTGCTCATCCCGGCCGCACTCGAGCGCGTCATCACCGAGCAGAACGCCGGCAAGCTGCGCTGCCGGGTGCTCGCCGAGGGCGCCAACGGCCCGACCACCAACAAGGCCGACGAGATTCTCGCCCTGCGCGGCGACATCGAGATCATCCCCGACGTGCTCTGCAACTCCGGCGGCGTCATCGTTTCCTACTTCGAGTGGCTGCAGAACCAGCAGAACTATTATTGGACGAAAAACGAGGTCTTCGACAAACTTTACCGCATGCTCGCCAAGGCGAAGGCCTCGGTGGAGGAGACAAAGAAGAAATACGGCTGCAGCCGCCGCACCGCCGCCCTGTTGCTCGGCATCGGCCGCGTCGCGGAGGCCAAGGGCAAGCGCGGGCTGTTTCCCTGAGTCAGGCGGAACGCCCCCCAAGCAGCAGGAGGCGGGGCCTGCAGCCGAAGTTTTTTCCAGCCTACCGCAAAAACAACCAGCCGACCAGCGCCAGCACGGGCAGCAGGACCGGCAGGCTGTATTTGAACACATACCCGAAGAACGTCGGCACCTTCACACCTGCGCTTTCGGCGATGCTCTTCACCATGAAATTCGGGCCATTGCCGATGTAGGTCATGGCACCGAAAAACACCGCCCCCAGGCTTACGGCGACGACGAACTGCGGCGCCTCCACGATCAGCGCGGGCACCCCGGCTCCGGGCGTGACCAGGCTCGCCTCGGCCAGTTTCAGGAAGTTCAGGTAGGTCGGCGCGTTGTCGAGCACGGCGGACAGCATCCCCGTGGACAAGTAGTATTGCAGCGGCCGCGTGAAGCCGAACTCGCGACCGTGCTGCCCGAGGTAGTCGAGCGCCGGCATCATCGTGAGGAAGATGCCGATGAACAGCCAGGCGACCTCCCTGATGGGCCCGAACGTGAACTGGTTCTTCCCATGCACGCTCCGCGGGGTGAACCGGAACGAAGCCGCGGCCGCGGCGATCATCACGCCTTCACGCAGCATCGGCACCGGGGGCAGAAAGACCGCACCGACGATCATCAGCAGAAATAGCACGTTTACCCCGCCCTCGAAGTGCCAGCTGTCCTGCGCCTCGGCCCGCTCCCGGAGCGCAGGCGACAGCCGGGCGAAATTCCGGCGGTCAATGGCGTAGAACACAGCCAGCAAGAAGCCTAGACAGGCCAGCCAAGGCAGCATCGCATGCTCCAGAAGCCAGAAGAACGGCACCCCCCGCAGATAACCGAGAAACAGCGGCGGATCCCCGATGGGCGTCAGCGCCCCGCCACAGTTGGCGATGATGAAGATGAAAAAGACGATATGGCAGGCCGTGATGCGCTGCTGGTTCATGCGAATCCAGGGACGGATAAGCAGCATCGAGGCGCCCGTCGTGCCGATGAGATTGGTGAAAAGCGCGCCTACGGTGAGGAACACCACGTTCTCGACCGGCGTGGCGGCGCCGCGGACCTTGAGGTGGATGCCACCGGCCACCACGAACAGGGAGCCGATGAGGCAGATGAAGGAGAAATACTCGTGCACCGTGTGCATGATAGTCGTCCCTCCCGCCGGAATCCGCGCCAGGTAATACGCCGCCACCAGCAGGCCCAGACCGAGCGAGACGTGAGGGTAGTAATGCTCCCACCGGCGCTTCACCCACTCCGGGCTCAACGGCATCACCGCGATAAGCAGCAGCAAGAGACCAAAGGGTATGATCAACGCGGGGGGGGGCTCCGCGAGAACGACCGAAGCGAACAGCACGGCACTCATGCCGGCTCAGCCTGACGAACAGGCCTCCGGACGCAAAGCGACAGTCATGGGTGAGCGTCTTATCAGCCGGACCACTCAACTTCAGCAGCAATCTGAATGCCGCCCAGCCTCAGAGCACGAGGAAGGCAAACACCACGATCAGCGTGGGCGGCAGCGCACCCAGCAGCAGTCCCAGCGGGGATATGCCCTCGGGAAAATAGCGCTGGAGGATGGACTGGCCGGCAGGATTGGGGGCGTTGGCGATGACCGTCAGGCCGCCGCCCGTCACCGCACCCGCCACCACGGCGTATTTGAGTTCCTCGCTGAAATTCGGCACGAGGGTCGCCAGGAACGTGATGGCGGCATTGTCATTGAAGGCGGTCAGGATGGTCGCGCCGAAGAAGAGCGGCTTCTCGCCCAGGCTGCCCAGCACCGGCTCGATCCACCAGGCCTGCAGGCCGCCGTGGATGACCAGACCGGCAAGGAAGAAGCCAACCAGCATCGGGCTGCGCAAATCCACCTTGCTCTGGTGGTGCGCCGTAGCCTGTGCAAAGGCCAGGAAGAACAGGAAGCCGCCCACAAACAGCACCGGATGATGCGCCACCCACACGGTGAAACCCACAAAAAGCAGATGCACGACCGTCACCCAGGCCGGCACCGGCTCCTCCGCCCGCTCACCCGAACGGTCCACTGGCTTGAGCGCCAGCAGTTCCCGGCGAAACGCGAGCAGATACACGACATTTGAAAGCACGATGCCCGCGACCGCATGCCAGCCAAAGTGCGTGAACATGTAGGGCGTGTCCCAACCCCAGGCTTTTGCGACCATGATCACCGGCGGCGCGGCGAAATGGGTGAGCGTGCCGCCGATCGAGATGTTCACGAAAAGCAGGCCGAGCGTGCCATACATGAGCTTCGGCGAGGGTTTCAGCGCATAGAACTGCTTGCCCAGAAGCAGTGCGGCGATGGTCATGGCGGCCGGCTCGGTGATCAACGAGCCCAGGATCGGCGCGATGGTGAGGATAGAGAGCCACCATGCGACGGGACGGCCGCGCCCGAGCGCGGCGACCGCACGGAGACACTGTTCCGCGAGACGCAGCACCGGGCGGGTCGAAGCGAGCGCCATGATCACGACCACGAACATCGGCTCGGTGAAATTCACGGTGTGCGCAATGTAATCGACCGTTGTGTCCACGCCTTTGAACCACACGATGGCGCCGCCGAGCACGATCACCCAGATGCCGAACACCGCCTCGACCTCGCCGAAGAAGTGCAGGATCTGCCCCCAGAAGCTCACCTCGTCGGGCCGGCCGTCGCCATCGCGGTCGGTCTGGTTGGGCCGCTGCTTGAGCCGCTCGAGGTGCCGGTGCTCGATGAGATGCGCCCAATGCCGGATCTTCGCGGTGGCGAAGGTGTGCAGCACCGCCAGCACAAAGATCAGGGTCGCGACGACATTGAATGGCTCCGCCACGGCGCGGGCCTTCACTATCTCCAGCACACCCGCTTCCGCCGGATCGGCGTAGCTGGAGAGCGCGCGCGGAAAATCTCCGGACGGAGCGGCGCCGGCAGCCCAAAGCGCAGGCGCGAGCAGGAAAAGGAGGCAGAGGGCGGATCGTCGCATCATGGTGGGACTGAGGATTCAGGCCGCGGCGAACCGCAACCGGATTTACGCCAGCAACGGAACGAGGTCCGCGAGGCTCTTAATGAAGGCATGCGCCCCGGCCTTGACCTTGGCGCGTTCGGCATAACGACCGAAGCCCACGAACAGGTCAACCTCATCACGCGTCTCCAGGTCGCTCACGCCGTCGCCCACCGCGACCGTGCGGACCGGATTGAACTCCGCCTTCAGGGCGCGGACGATCTCGGGCTTGCCACCTTTGCGCGTGGCCGGATGCGCGGCATCGAAACCCGCGTAATGGCCGGCCGCGTCGAAATCCAGCCGCACCGCCTCGATGCGCGTGATGCCGAGCAGTTGCGCCAGAGGTTCGATGACCTGCGTGTAACCGGCGCTGACGATCACCGGGGTCCAGCCGGCGGCTTTGAGCGAGGCCAAGGTCGCCAAGGCCGTGGGCTCGATCTCGCGGACATACTGCTCGCCGATGGCCGCGGCTTCGGCCCGGCCGGGGCGGATGATCTCCAGGCGGCGGGCGAAGACCGATTCGAGCGGAATCCTGCCGTCCATCGCGTCGTTGGTCATCTGCGCGACCTGCGCCAGCACGGCGGGCCCGCGCAACCGGGCGAGTTCATCCACGCCCTCGATGGCGCTGAGGGTCGAGTCGCAGTCGAGACAGAGAAGCTTGGTTGGAGCGTTAACCACGGAACACACGGAACACACAGAAATTGAGGGAGGGAAGGATTTTCAGCCGCGGAAAACACCGAACCACATGGAGACGAAGGCGACCTGCACCGCCGGGGAGAGCCGCCTTCGCCCTGCGGGCTGCGGCGCGATTGTTTCCGGCCGGGCCGGAAAACAAAAAGCCCTCCGCGAGGGAGGGCTTCGGAGAGCGGGACTGGAGCCGGCCTTACTTGGCCTTGGCGGTGCCGCGCTTGAACTTCGTGGTGAACTTCTCCACGCGGCCGGCGGTGTCCACGAGGCGCTTTTCACCGGTGTAGGCGGGATGGGAGTCCATGGTCACGTCGCGCAAGACCACGAAGTAGTCCTGGCCGTCGATCTTCTCGGTGCGGGCCGACTTCATCGTGGACTTGGTCAGGAATTTCTTGCCTGTTCCGATGTCGAGGAAGCAGACGTTGTTGAGAGCGGGATGGCCTTCGGTCTTCACGGTAAGGAGGGGAAGTTAATTAGCCTTGGCGCGCCTTGTAACGCGGTTCGACTTTGTTGATGACGTAGATCTTGCCTTTGCGACGGACCACCTGGCAGGCCGGGTGACGCACCTTGGCGGATTTGATGGAGGAG